>NZ_JBFUAY010000056.1:0-35701 GCF_056406015.1 Rhizobium sp. P1_E1
GTTACATTGTGGGAAGCAGCTTTGACCTGACCGTTCTCTGCGATTTCCGCTGAGGCCTTGATCGGTACAAAGCAGGTGAAATGGTCCGCGACGAACTTCTCGTGCGATCACACGTCGCCAAGCAGTGGTCAGTCGAATATGAAAACGCCTTTGCCGATTTTCCTTTGCTCGAACAGTTCATAGGCTTCGGCGGCCTGGTCGAGCGAAAATTCATGCGTGAAAAGCGCATCAACGTTGATACCGCGCTCCGCGACAAACTGTGCACACTCGTCCTGAATATTCTTGCTGAATGTCAATGAGCCAACCAACGATTTTTGCTTGGTGATAAGTTCGTTGCATTCAAATTCCATCGCCCCATGAACGCCGACCAGGCAGGTCGTTCCCCATTGGCGCACCACTTTCATTGCCTGTTGGCGCGCAATGGGGTTTGAACTGCATTCGACCGCTTTCTCCACGCCAAGTCCGCCGCGGGTGAGATCGCGTATTGCCTCGACCGGATCATCCTTGAGAGGGTTGATTGCGAAATCGGCGCCAAAGTCGCGGGCCATCTGCAGGCGTTCTTCACCGACATCCAAAGCAATGACACGTGCGCCGAAGGCTTTTGCAAACATCGTGCAGCTTAGACCGACAGGGCCTTGACCAAAGACAGCAATCGTTTCGTCAGCGGCGAGATTGATCCGCTTCAGCGCGGCATATGCTGTTCCGCTTCCGCAACCAACAGCCGCTCCCGCCTTGAACGACAGCTCATCCGGCAATTTGATAATCGTATGTGCCGGGACCTTCATAAATTGGGCATGGGCGCCATGACCGTTGCCGCCAAATGCAATCCGATCATGATCGCAGTTTTGCATCCAGCCGGAACGGCAGTTCGTGCAGGTCCGGCAGCCGTCATAGTGGTAGACCATGACCCGGTCGCCAACTTTCGCTTCCGATGATCGAACGGCCGAGCCCACTTCCGCGATGACCCCACATGGCTCATGGCCTTCAATGACGATCTGGTCTTCACGACGTTTTGGCTCGTTAAGGTGATTGAGATCACTTCCACACATGCCCGACGCTTTCATCCGAACAATAACCTCGTCAGGCCCGGGTGTGGGGTCCGCATACTCGCGAAACTCCATCTTCCCCTCGCCGAGAAAAACCAGTCCCTTCATTTTAATGTCCTCCACGACTTAGGCGTTCACAGGCATCACGCGAAAGCGCAGGCCTCGTCGTAATCCGTACCGCTCGTGACAAATCCAAGCGTCGCGCACAATGACCTCAGGCGAGAAAAGCGTCGGAGGCGCACCGCGAGTATAGGCTCAGGTTATAACCCTGCCCGTGCGATTCCCTAATGCCGACTTAGGAGACAACAGCGCAAACAGCTGTGCCACCGGCAGATCGGGACGCATCCAGCTGAAATTGGGTCATAACTTGGCATTATATCCTACCTGCCGGAGGTCTGTCTCCAACCGCCTCGGCATGTTAGGCAATCGTTAACGGGAGGATCCGTGGAGGACGGCTTCAAAGCAGGACTGCCACGCATGCTTCAGTTCATTCAAGACATCCTGCGGGCACCGACAGGGATTTTGACTGCACAGCATGAAGGCTCGGGAAACGCGGAGGCGTACCACGGTCGCCATGGGTCAGGTCGGTGTGAACAGACACAGCAAGTATTCATCAAGGGAGGAACTTATGCACACTCAATCACAGACACGCAGCACCACACTCTTCGGCGCCGCTCGTCCACTGCTTCGCTCATCCGTCATGACCATCGCTACGGTTCTTTGCATCGGCTCAGTCCAGGCAAAGGACCTGACATTTGGGTATGTGCCGGCCAGCCTTGAATATCCCTACAACGTGATGACGGCCAAGGGTTTCGAAGAGGCAGCCGCGGCCGCGGGCGTCAAGACAGTTGTTCTCGATCCACGTGGAAGCGTTGAGAAGCAGGGCAACTCTCTGGATGACCTTATCGCCCAAAAGGTCGATGCCATCGGCTTTCTACCGCTCGACTCCGTCGTGTCCGAATCCTTTGTGGACAAGATCAACGACGCAAAGATCCCGGTGGTCGCTATCGCTCTTCAAGTCGGCGATTCTGCATCACGCAAGGTGACCGAGCCTTACCCCGGCCTTTCGGCACTTGTGGCCACCGACAATTACCAGGCCGGCTATGTGTCGGGAGAGATGGCCGCGAAGCTACTGCCGAAGGACCGTCCGGCAAAGATCGGTATCGTCATGGGCGATCCCGCCTATACGATCGTCAAACTTGACACCGATGGTTTTAAAGCTGCGCTCGATAAAGCCGGTGCGAAATACGACGTCGTCGCCGAGCAGCCGACCAATTGGACGCCAGATGAAGGCGAAGCGGTTTGCCAGAACTTTCTGACAGCCCATCCGGACATCGACCTGATTTTCAGCCACGCCGACGACATGGCGATTGGGTGCGCGCGTGCCATCGAGGCCTCCAGTTCCAAGCCGATCCTGATTGCGACCGGAGGCGGGTCAAAACTGGGCCACGATGCGATCCTAGCCGGCGAAATGTATGGCTCCGTCTGCACTCGTCCTAAGCTTCTCGGTTCGCTGATGTTCAAGGCGATGTATGAGGCGGCAACCAATCCTGACACACCAAAAGCTCGCTTCGTCTCCTACGACATGCCCGCGATCACGAAGGAAACCATCGACGCCTGCCCTGAGCAGTGGTGAAATAGCCTTGTGAAGAAGAGCCAATGGGAGGCTGAGCCGATGCAACACGAAAACCCAATTATGCAACTGCGCGGTGTCGTGAAGGGGTTTCCCAATGGAACAATTGCCCTGCGCGGTGTCGATCTTGAGATCGAGCAGGGAAAAGTTCATGGATTGCTCGGCGCCAACGGCGCCGGCAAGTCCACCCTTATCAAGGTTTTGTCCGGTGCTTACTGGCCAACGCTTGGCGAGATTATCTGGCGTGGAAAGCCTGTCATCTGGGACAATCCCAAAAACGCCAACGACATGGGTGTTGCCACCGTTCACCAGCATATCCCTCTGGTTTCGACGCTGTCGGTTCTTGAAAATGTCTACCTGGGGGAAACAGGTTTTTGGCGGAATTCCGCCTCGATCAGACAACGTTTCGACGAGCTCTGTCGGCGACTGGGCTATTGGGTGAATCCAGATGCACCTGTCAGTTCGCTATCGATAGGCGAGCGTCAGATGGTATCGATCATGAAGGCAGTTGGCACTGGCGCCGACTTGATTGTGATGGACGAACCCACCGCCTCTCTTGCCGCGCAAGAGCGCGAACTCGTCTATGAGACGGTAAGACGGCTGTCGAAGGTTGAAAAAAAGGCCATCCTATTTGTCTCGCATTTCCTGGATGAAGTGATGGCATTGACGGACCACGTAACCGTCCTTCGTGACGGCGTGGCGGTCATGCGCGCCCATACGTGCGACCTCGATGAGAATAAGATCGCAGAAGCCATTGTCGGAAAACAGATCGTTGCACTTGAGCGCCAAGCGCAAGACCGTCCGGCTTCCGGAACGGTGACAGCAGCGACAAGGCTGCAACTGAAAGATCTGGCCTCGAAGGGAAAACTATCTCCCGTGTCATTTGAACTCCGGCAAGGCGAAGTCATCGGCATCGCCGGCTTGCTGGGCTCTGGTCGCAGCGAATTGCTGCATGCAATCTATGGCTCTGACAAATATGCCACCGGCTCGGTCATTTTCGATGGACAACCGATCGCACGCAACACAGGTGCGGCCGTCCGCGCCGGCATTGGCATGGTTCCCGAGGATCGCATGGCCCAGGGTCTGGTGCCGGATTTCGAGATTTGGCGCAATACCACGCTTCCGGCACTGGGTGGCGTGTCGGTTCTCAATTCTTTGCCTGTTGCCGAACGGGAACGCGAACGCGGTTGGGAGGCAATCCGTCTGTTATCGATCAAGGCAAGCTCGCCTGATATTCTCGTGCGCGACCTTTCCGGCGGCAACGCCCAGAAGGTGACGATTGCCAAGTGGCTTTTCAGCGATGTGAAACTCTTCCTGCTGGATGAACCAACAGCAGGCATCGACATCGGCGCGAAGACCGACATCTTACGGCTCATCCGGCAGCTCGCCAGCCAGGGGAAGTCGGTGATCGTCGTGTCATCTGAGTTTGAAGAGCTGCTTGCGGTTTCCGACCGTATTTTGGTCATGCGCGACGGGGCCTGCGTTGCCGAACGCAACACCTTTGAAACATCCGAGCACGAACTGCTTCTGCTTGCCGGCGGGCAAAGCGCAGCCCCTGCAGGGGCGCACCACCAGCCGGCGTCCCATTAAAAGCGAGACTGATCCAATGACGACCACGACACAGACGAAAATTGAGCCCGCAGCCGCGATCGCCCCAACGGAGCAGGTTGACGGCAAGACAAATTGGCGACGCTTGTTCGGCCTGCGTGAGAGAGGTGTGTACTACGCACTGTTGCTGCTCATTACCGTGCTGACAATTCTGACAACTTACCTTGGCCAGACCAATTACCTCAGCCTGCTCAATCTCTCCAATGTCGTCTACCAGTCATCGCTGATGGCGATCATGGCGGTGGCGATGACCGTGGTCCTGATTAGTGGCAACTTCGATCTTTCTGTCGCTTCTGTCGCAGCTCTTGCTGCCGTTGTCCTGATCGGGAACGCTGATGCCATTGGCTTTGTGCCCGCCGCAGCGCTTGCGCTTGCCGTCGCCATGGGTGTTGGTCTGCTGAATGGTGTGATCGTTCAATATGTCGGGATCAACGCTTTCATCGTTACTCTTGGCACGATGACGGCGGTACGCGGCCTGGTGTTGATCTACACCGACGGCCGCTCATTGTCGGCCAGCAATCCCGACGTGATTGCTGCCATGAGAGCGTTCGAGGGAGGCCGACACGAGGTCTATTGGCYCGTCCTCGTGACCGGCGCATTGCTGCTTGCACTCGGCGCCATTGCGCTCTTCAGAGCCTGGAGCGCTGGCAAGGCCTTGCGGCCCTCCGCGTTCGGGATGGCAATCGGCGGTATCTTGTTCCTATTGATTGCCTACGCATCGGACGGTGAACTGTCCTTGCGCAACCCGGTACTTTACCTTGCAGTCTTTACTGGCATTGTCTGGGTTGTTCTCAGCTTCACCATGGTTGGGCGCCGCCTGTATGCTGTCGGCGGCAATCCGGAGGCTGCCCGCCTTTCGGGTATCAATGTCATGCGCTACAAGCTTCTTGCCTTCGTATTCTGCAGTGGCACTGCCGGATTTGCCGGTGTTCTCTTTGCGAGCCGCCTGCGGTCCATCAATCCGGCAGGTCTGCAAGGCGCCGAACTTACCGTGATCGCTGCGGCCATTCTTGGCGGGACATCGCTGTTCGGCGGCGCAGGCAGTGTTATCAAGACGCTTGCCGGTGCACTTCTGCTCTTTTCGCTGACGAACGGGTTCAACATGCTCAATCTGGGGGCAAACTGGCAGGGTTTGATCGAGGGCATTGTTGTCGTGGTTGCGGCAGCGATCTATACGGTTGGCGACAACAAATCGAAGTCGAAGACGGGCGGCTAGAGAACGACGCTGTCCTTCGCGCATTGCTCCGGTGAGCTCAAACCGGGCGTGCCGAAACCAAGGCAATAATAGAAATGCGAGAGACCATGACCAATATACCGACGATCGATTTTTCCGGCAAAGTAGCGTTCGTCACCGGCGCAGGCAGTGGTATTGGCCGCGCGACGGCGATAGCCTTTGCCAAGGCGGGAGCTTCCGTCACCGCTGTCGATATCAGCGAAAAGGGACTGGCGGACACGGTCGACCTTCTGAAAAGCTTCGGCGCCAAGGTACTGCCGGTCATATGCGACGTGACCAGTGGTGCGAGCGTCAAGGCTGCACTTGATGAGACGCTCAAATCCTTTGGGCGGCTGGATGCTGCGTTCAACAATGCCGGGATCGAGCAACCCGCTCAGCCCCTTGCCGAACTTTCCGAGGAGCTCTTCGACCGTGTTATCGCGGTCAACCTGAAAAGCGTCTTCCTGTGCATGAAATACCAGATCGAGATCATGCTGCGCCAAGGCAGCGGGGCGATCGTCAACACGGCGTCCGGCGCAGGCGTGCTTGCCATCCGCGGCCAGTCCAGCTATTGCGCATCGAAGTTCGGCGTCGTCGCTGTCAGCAAGGTTGCGGCACTCGAATATGCCGACAAGGGCATCCGCGTGAATGCAATATGCCCGGGGATCATCGACACACCCATGATTGCTCGCTACACCGGCGACACCGAGGCAGGCCGCGCCAATATCATCGCTCAGGAACCGATCGGTCGTATGGGCCGGCCGGAAGAGATCGCGGGAACGGTGCTCTGGCTTTGCTCAGACGCTGGCGGCTTCGTGACGGGGCACGCCATGGTCGTGGACGGGGGCCAAACAGCCGGGATTTGATCCCGCCGTTTAGCCAAGGCATCGGATCAGCTCTGTCGCGTCCGACAGTTGCTCCAATCTCCAGGCGAGGTCTTGCGCCTTCGCCTGGTTCCCATCCGCAACAGGTGTGGCAGCAACAGAGCAGCATTCCCGGAACTTGCCGCAAATATCTTCCCAACTCATCGGATTCTCCGCGTTTCCCGGAACATTGCGGCCTTCCTCAATCCAATGACGACCGTCGGTGGCAACGATTTCGACGCGGCCCGGCGGCAATTCGAGTTTCCAGTCGAGCGCAGAATCCCTCACCAGGCTGATCCTGCGCCCGATATCAAGGACCTGGGGATCGCGCAGGCCGGCCTCGGAAAAATCAGACACGCTCATCCCGCCTCGCGCAATGGCAACGGATGCCAGAAATGGCAGGCTGAACTTGGCATCTGCGAGCGTCGCTGGAGCGCGGCGTTCCTCAAGCGGTTGACACATCAGGTCATGGTAATCGCCGACGTGCAGCCGTATTTCCAAGATGTCGTCAAGTTCCAGATGGTTGTTGGCGACAATATCGATGGCCGCTTTCATGTGGCTATGCGCGGTGCCCACACAGGGCCAGCGCTTATAGAGTGTGCCGCTTCCGTGGAACTCTTTGCCGAGATCCTGAAGGATGCCCTGCCGATCATAACGGCCTGCGAAATAGGTGTTCATGAAACCGTATTCGCCCTCAAAGGCCTGATCAATGCCGGAGATGCCCTTCTGCGCCATCATGGCGGCGAGAACTGCGCCCTTTGCCGAAAAACCCGCATACATGCCGCGCAAGTCGCTGCCGCGACCGGCAACCATCTCCATAATGCCGCTGGACTGCATTGTGGCAATGCCGATCGCATGCCCGAGGCGCGCAGGGGAAAGTCGCATAACGCGGCCAGCCGATGCCGTGGCTGCAAAGACTGCAAGAACGGTCGAGAGATTCCAATCTTTCTTCCATTCCACATTGCAGCGCAGCCTGGCGAAAATATCCTGGCCGGCCGCGACCGCAGCGATAAGCTCCCTGCCTGACACGCCACCTTGTCGCTCCGCGACCGCGAATGCCGCCGGAATGATAGAACTTGCCGTGTGCTGTCCCCAGGGCGTCTGGTCGTCATAATCAAGGCAATGGGCGAGCGCGCCATTTGCGAGGGCTGCCATCATTGCTGGCGCCCTGCCCCCGAAACCCAAAAGCGTGCAGCTCGGGGTTCCACCGCTTTCTTTGACGATTTCCACGACGCCGCGCACCGCTGGTTCCGTCCCGCTTGCCGCGAGAATGACGCCCAGGGTGTCGAGGATAGTTTTTTTAGCCGCCAAACGCGCGGCTTCAGGTAAATCCTCATAGTTTAACTTGGCCGCGTAGTCCGCGAAGTGATGAACAAGGTCGCGTTGATCGGGCACGGCAAATCCTCCGGCAATAAAGACTGATGGGCTTTAGGGGCCAATTGTTTCGAACAGAATGTTTCGCATGTTCCGTGTTGATGGGCATCCGCAAGTTCCGTCGGTGAAGGACCGAAAACGCGTGTGATATAAGTTTGTATTATAAGGGAGATGTGCCACGTTGCTTTTGCTGTTCTCATTTGATCCTCAAGATGAAATCTAGTGGACTTTGAATCGTTCAGGAGGAGGCGACCGTGGGAATTCTAGCTGACAAGACCGTTTTGATCACCGGAGCACTGGGCACAATCGGGACGGCATTGGTGGCGCGCTACGTCGAAGAAGGCGCCAATGTCATCGCCTCGGACCGGCCCGGCGTTGAAAATGTCGACGAAAAGCTCGGCCAGGGCGTACGCTATTTGGGCGTGGACTTGAACGATCTGGCAGGCACGGAACGCGCGGTCGAGGAACTGGCGGAGACGGTTGGCGGGATCGATATTTTGGTCAACAACGCCGCCTTCGTCGTCAACAAGCCGCATGAGCAGTTTTCGATCGAAGAATATGAGGAGGAAATTCGCGTCAACTCGTCGGCTGCCTTCGTCTTGTCGCGCGCGTGCAGCGTGCATATGAAACGCAAGAAATACGGCAAGATCGTCAATCTGACGTCGTTGACCCTCACTGGCCACTGGGAGGGATTTGTTCCCTATATTGCGTCCAAGGGCGCGATGTACGGCTTGGTCAAGGGCATGGCAAGGGAACTGGGTCATCACGGCATCAACGTCAACGGCATTTCGCCAGGCGCCGTGGTGTCTGATGCCGAGTGGCGGCACTTTGGTGAGAAGCGCGAGGCTTATCACCAGTGGATCCTCGAGCGGCAGAGCCTTAAACGCCGGATCGAGCCTATTGATATCGCAAACCTGGCGATCTTCCTCTCATCGCCGCAAGCAGACCTTATCAGCGGGCAGAACATCCATTGCGATGGCGGCTGGTGAACCGGAGGCAGGACGTCATGGAAACTGCCGTGAACCATCTTGAACCGGCACTTTTCGCCGATGGTTTCTTGTTCCTCGAGGCGCCGAAATGGCAGCACGATGAACTTTGGGTGTCCGATGTGTTCGACCACAAGGTTTACGCTTTGTCGTCCGTTGGCCAGCGCGTCAAGACGATCGAAGTCGCCAATCGACCTTCCGGGCTCGGGTTTCTGTCAGACGGTAGCCTCATCATTGCCTCGGCAAAGGACCGAAAATTGTTGCGTTTCGACGGATCCTCTTTGGGCGAGTATGCGGATCTTTCCAACCATGCAGCGGCGTGGCTGAATGATTTTGCCGTCGACCCGCAGGATCGTATCTACGTCGGCGATTTCGGATATGATTTCGTGGGAGGTGAGGCGCGAAAGCTGACCAACTTGCACCGGGTCGACGCTGATCGGTCGATTTCGAAAGTAGCATCGGGGCTCGATTTTCCCAACGGTTCGGTCGTGATCAATCAGGGGCGGACCCTGATCGTGGCCGAAACCTGGGAAGCTCGGCTAACCGCGTTTGATATCGACGACAAGGGTCAACTGAGCAACCGGCGGGTGTTTGCCGACTTGCACGGGCGCCAGCCGGACGGAATTTGCGCAGACGCCGAAGGCGCGATCTGGGCAGGAATCTACAATACCGGTGAGTTTATCCGTGTTCTGGACGGGGGAAGGGTGACGCACCGCGTTGCGTTTGACGGCTCCGGCATATCCTGCGCGATCGGGGGCCCAGAGGGGCGCACCCTTTTCATGACTGTGTTCGTGGGAACCAATGACGATATCGCTGCTGGCAAGCGCAATAGCGCGGTTTTCACGGTCAATCTGGAAATAGGCAATGGGGTTCGGCCCTAATCCGTCCGTTTTGTTAACATATAAGCAAATGTTATAACTGCCGCTGACTTGATGCGCTGCACGGTTGATCACGAGGTGACGCGTCGATAGCGTCCGCACAACCACGGAAGAATAGGTAAGCCGACATGCAGCCGATTATCGCCTTTCCCGCCCTTGCGGGCATGACATATCCGCAACTCGAGGCGCGCGACCTGATGCGCATTGTGCCGGGCCTTGATGACATTCCCACCCTGCCGGAGGCAGAGCGCGCTGCGGTGCGCGTTCTTATGACAAGCGCGACGCGCGGATGCACCGACGATATCGCCGCTGTCCTGCCAAACCTCGGTTTCGTCATTTCACAAGGCGCAGGAAACGACCGTATCGAGACAAGCGCTCTTGAGCGCCGCGGCGTCAAAGTCCGTTGTGTTGGCGAAGCGCTGACCGACGATGTCGCCGATCTGGCTATTGCTCTCACCCATATGATATCGCGCAGCCTCGTGCGGGCCGATGCTTTTGCGCGCAACGGAACTTGGCAGCAAGGGCGCTTCGAGGTTGGCGACAGTCTCGTCGGGATGACAATGGGTATTGCGGGATTGAGCGGACGGATCGGTCAGGCGATCGCCGCTCGCGCTCGGGCGTCGCGCATGAAGATTGCTGGGCTCGATCGGGGCTCGAACGCCGGTCTCGATGCCTCGCTTCACGACGGATGGCGTGCGTTGGCTGCGGCAAGTGACGTGCTTGTGCTGGCCGTACCAGGGACTGCCGATCTTAAGCACGTTATTGGCGCTGAGGAGCTTGCAGCACTAGGCCCAAAAGGTCGCCTGGTTAACGTCGGTCGCGGTAGTCTTGTCGACACGAACGCCCTGATCGCCGCGTTGGAGAACGGCACGATTGCCGGCGCAGCTCTGGACGTCCTTGATACTGAACCCGTCATTCCAGAACGATTGGCGGCGTTGGCCAATGTCGTGCTGACACCGCATATTGGCGGCCAGACATGGGGGCAACGTGCTCGTGGTGCAAAGATTGCCGAGAATGAGGTGATTGCTTTCCTGAAGGCCAAGGACGCTCTGCCGGCCGAGCGGTAAACACGCACGATTTTCTTCGGCGGTACAATCTTAACGAAACTCGGTCGGCACTATTGAAGCGGCGCGGCTCGAATGAGGATCAAGTAGCATGAACGACAAGCAACGATATCCCTATCCCCGTATCGGCCTCCTGATTGACGGCGAGTGGATCTACGACCGCCCGGCACTTTGCGACGTCGAAAATCCGAGTGATGAAACCATCCTGGGTCAGGTGCCCAAAGCCACGCCGCAAGATCTCCAAAACGCCCTTGAATCGTCTGCGCGCGGCTTTGAGATCTGGCGCAAGACACCGCCGTCTGAACGCGCAGCGCTGATGCGCCGGGCGGCCGCCCTGGTGCGGGAAAGGGCAGCCGAAATTGCCCCGGTCTTTACGCTTGAACTTGGCAAGACGTTGAACGAATCTTTGGCCGAGATCGAGCGGTCCGCTACATTCCTGGACTGGGACGCAGAGGAGTTGCGTCGCATGTACGGCCGTATCGTTCCGACCGATCCGCCGATCCAGCAATATGTCGTGCGCGAGCCGATCGGTCCGGTCGCGGCTTTTACGCCTTGGAATGTCCCGATGAGTGCACCCTCACGCAAGATCAGCGCGTCCTTGGCAGCAGGGTGCTCGATCATTCTGAAGCCTGCAGAAGAAACGCCGGCCACCGCATGCCTGTTTGCACAGTGCTTTTTGGATGCGGGTCTACCAAAAGGCGTCCTCAATGTCGTGTTCGGCGACCCGGACGAGGTCTCCCGCGCGCTCGTTTTGTCGCCCATCACACGCCTGGTCACGCTGACCGGATCGATCAATGTCGGCAAGCATCTGACGCGCCTTGCAGTCGAGACGATGAAACCGGTCTTGATGGAACTGGGCRGGCATGCTCCCGTGCTGATCGATGAGAACGTGGATGTTGACGCGGTCGCCCAGATGGCGATCAATTGGAAATTCAGAATGGCGGGGCAGTTTTGCTCGGCGCCGTCGCGTTTTCTCATTCATCGATCCGGCTATGAAAAATTCGTTGAAAGCCTTGCCACCAAAGCGAGCAAGTTGAAGGTCGGAGACGGATTTATGGAGGGCGTGCAGATGGGACCCCTCGCCAATCGTCGTCGTCTGGCGGCGATGCAGGACCTGGTGGACGATGCCGTGGCTAACGGCTCGAGACTTGCCACAGGGGGGCAGCGTGTCGGCAATCGCGGCTGGTTCTACGCGCCGACCGTGCTGGCCGATGTTCCTCTGGATGCCCGGATCATGAGCGAAGAACCTTTCGGCCCACTTGCGCCTTGCGCACCGGTGGATTCGATGGACGAGGCGCTGACGATCAGCAACAGCCTGAATATGGGGCTGGCAGCCTTTGTGTTTACGAATTCCATGGAACGGGCG
Organism: Rhizobium sp. P1_E1; assembly: GCF_056406015.1. Lineage (NCBI taxonomy): Bacteria > Pseudomonadati > Pseudomonadota > Alphaproteobacteria > Hyphomicrobiales > Rhizobiaceae > Rhizobium > Rhizobium sp. P1_E1. The sequence continues at coordinate 12,032 of NZ_JBFUAY010000056.1, forward strand.
GACCATCTGAGCAGGGAACTCCAAGTCGGCTCTGTGGCGCTGAACGTGTTTACCAGCCCAGGTGCAGATGCGCCGTTCGGCGGTGTCCGTGAAAGCGGAATTGGCCGGGAGGGCGGACCGGAAATGTATCACAGCTACACAGTCGCCAAAACCATTGCTGAACGGCGCGTCCGGGTCTAGGCTAAGGTATTGAGGTGCTTACACTCCTCTTAACAGATGAAGAGGAGTAGAGTTCGTTCAATGACAATGGAAATCGATCCGAAAAAGCTGCTTTACTTCGCAGCCGTCATTGAGCATGGCAGCTTGAACCGTGCGGCAAAACTGCTGGGCGTTTCACAGCCGGCTTTAACCACATCGATGGATCGTCTCGAGGCTGAGGTCGGGGTTCAACTGCTCGAGCGCAGTCCAAAGGGAATCGTCGCCACGCGCAGTGGCGACATCCTGTATTGCCATGCGAGGCTCATTCGCGAAGAAATTCAGCTGGCAGAACGTGATCTCTTGAATGCCAGTGATAGCCGCAGCGAGTCGATCCGGATCGGAAGCCTGCCAAGCCTGGCAAGCAAGATCGTGCCCATGGCCCTGAGCAAGTGGCGTGAAACGCACAATGATGGTCACCTGGAGATCGTCGAGAATGCGCAAGTCGACCTGTTGACGGGCCTGTTGCGTCGCGATTTCGACTTCGTTATCGGCTTCACCAAGGTTTTTGACATGTTGGATGGACTGCGCCAACGGGTGTTGTTCCGTGACACTCTGTGCGTAATCGCAGGTCCCAACCATCCGCTACGTTCACGGGAGACCCTCACCTGGAAAGACCTTGTTGCCTATCCCTGGATCAGCCCGACATCCCGGCGCACGCACACGGTTTTGGAGCACATCATGCAGACGATGGATGCACCCTTGCCGCAGATCACGGTTTGCGGATCGGTGTCGCTGCTGAAATCTCTGGTAGCAGAAACTGAACACCTTGCGCTCTTGCCCGCTCATGCCGTCAGCGAAGAAGTCGCCGAGCAACGTCTTTTTGCACTGCCTTTTTATGATCCAACGCTCAACCGCGACATCGCCGTGTTCTTTCGCGAGGGATATGTGATGGATCAGCCGCGCCGTGACTTGGTGACGTGCGTTACCGAAATTGGTCTTGAGCTCTGCCGCGATAAAAATGGCGACCAGCACGCGTAAGCGCCCGAGCCATCGCCGAGATCATTCATCCACGGAAAGAAGTTTGCTGGCGCAAAGGATTTTGCGCCAGCAGCGTGTCTTAGAACTTCGGTAGTGTCACCGTGAAGAAGAGCGCCTCTTCACTGGCCTTGATGTCGACCGGTGCGTCAGACGGAAGAAGCTCGATTGCCGTCTTTTCTCCATAGGTCTTGCCGTCGACGGTGACATTGCCCTTGCTCATGAAGAGCACTTCGATCTGCCCACGTGTACCCGTGTTAAAGGTGGCGCCGGCATCGACTTTGATAAAACCGATGTCGATGTTGCGTTCCGTGAAAGTCCCCAGGCGCTTGGTTGAAACACCCGGTTGACCGGTCGCAATCCAGTCGTAGCCCTTCGGATCCATCATAATGATATCGTCGTAACGCGGCGGGGCAAGCACCATCTTTTTGCCCATCGCCTCTTCGTAGCACGCAGTCGCACCGTCCTGATTGTGCGTCTGGCCCTTCTCGTCAACCCACGTAAAAATGCCGTTCTTGAACTCGCCCTTTGCCTTCAGCGCTTCGTTGGCAGCTTCGCGTCGCGGCGTGCTCAAGAAGCCCGCTCCGCTCGCTCCACCGAACTGGATGACCATCATTTCGAGACCTTCCGGGCGGTCCTGCGGACCGTAGTGGACGCTCTCCGGAAAGTAGGCGACAGAACCTTCATCCATGATCTTATGGGGCGAAGCAGGATATTTGCCCTTCAAAACATAGCGGATCTGATCGAAGTTGTGCCGATGGCGTGGTGTTCCCCAGCCGCCGCCGCCCGTCAGACCGACGTTGAGCAGATAGTTGTTCGGGGACCCGTCTTCTCCATACAGCAGGAACTTCTGGTCGAGCTTTCCATCGCGCATTGAACCGACGGCACCGCCCTCTGCGGTTGATGCTTCTGAGATACGCATTGTCACTCCTCTCGTGTCTCAAGTTTCGAATTGGATTGGCTTTGCCCAGATAATAGGAAAGTCTGGTGCTCTGACATCCTCTAAATTTTTCACTTATAACATTATGTTATCGCTGCTTCGCCGCTGGCTGGATGCAGGCTTGATAAGCAGGACCATAGACTGCAAAACCATAGGGACCGCGCACCGAATGAGTGCGCCAATGCAGTGCGCGATTGCTTCGCGAGTTTTGGATCCCCTATGACCGGTTTGGAAATTCCGACAAGAAACCTGATGAAGGCGAAGATGGACGCCGGCCAACTGGCGGTCGGAATGATCGTCCGCCTGATGCGCAATGTTGAGATTGCCGCCATTGCCAAGAGCGCCGGTTTCGATTGCCTCTACATCGACCTCGAACATTGCAGTTTCTCACTGGAGACGGTCAGCCAGATCAGCATGACGGCTGTTGCCTTGGGTGTGACGCCGCTTGTGCGTGTGCCAGGGCTCGACAAAGCCGAGATCAGCCGGACGCTTGAGGCCGGAGCGCAGGGCATTATCGTCCCGCATCTCGAAACGCAGGCGCAAGCCGAGGATGTCGTCGATGCAGCAAAATTTCAGCCGAAGGGAAACCGGTCGCTTCTTGGAGCCAATCCACACACTCTCTTTCGCGCCGGTCCCGCTGCGGAAACGATGGAAAAAATGAACGAGGCAGCGCTGGTTGTCGGGATGATTGAATCGGTGCGCGCCGTGGAGAACGCGGAGGAGATCGCCTCGGTCGACGGCATGGATATGCTTCTGATCGGCACCAACGACCTTTGCAACTCACTCGGCCTGCCCGGTCAACTCGATCATGTTCGGGTGCGCGAAGCCTACGAGCATGTCGCCGCCGCGTGCCGGGCAAAGGGAAAGCATCTCGGTGTCGGCGGTCTGAACACCCGCCCGGACGTAGCAAAAGACATGATTGCCCTGGGCGCCCGCTATGTTTCGGCGGGCAGTGACACCGGCTTCTTGACCAGCGCGGCAAATGCCACCGCGCAGTTGTATCGGTAGCTTGCAATCAGCCTGCGCGATGATGTGTGCCTATTCAAGCCCGTCGGCTCGAACCTGACAGACCGATCCTTTATTTTTGGAGATCAACCGTGAACATCGACACCGCCTCACAATCGCCTGAAGACGCTGAGGTACCTGCAGCCGCCCGCGACTTCAGCGTCAAGGACCGCGTTATCATCGTCACGGGGGCCGGACAGGGCATCGGCCGTGAAATCGTGCGCCAGTTTTCCGCAGCCGGAGCCGTCGCCGTCATTGCGGATCTGAGCATCGAAAATGCGCAAGCGGTGGCAGGCGAAATCGAAGCGGCGGGCGGCAAAGCTCTTCCCCTGCAGGTCGACGTTTCCAAACGGGAATCAGTTGATGCGATGGTGGCTGCAGCCCTGGCGGCATTCAAGCGCATCGATGTCCTGATCAATAACGCCTCCCTCTTTTCGACCCTGACCAAACGGCCATTTGAGGAAATTCCTTCCGCCGAATGGCAAAAGGTGATGGAGGTCAATATCAACGGCACGTTCTTCTGCGCCTCTGCGGTCGTGAAATCCATGCGTGAACAGCGCTTTGGCCGCATCATCAATATCTCTTCGGCCTCCGTCCATCGCGGCACGAAGAATTACCTGCACTATGTCACTTCCAAATCAGCCGTCATTGGCATGACAAACTCCCTGGCACGCGAGGTTGGTGCCAACGGCATTACCGTCAACTGCATTCGCCCGGGCACCGTTGCGACGGAAGTCAAAGCACGGGTCGCCAGCCTTACCGCAGACATTCGCCAGCGCAATATCGATCTGCAGTGTATTCCGCGAACCATCGTACCATCCGATCTGGCGGGGCTTGCCATGTTCCTCTCCACGCCGGCCGCAGCCTTTATCACCGGTCAGACGATAGCCTGCGATGGCGGCTACACCCACAGCTTTTGATCGAGCGCTTGCCGAGGAGATCGAACGTGAAACACTACGGAAACCTTTATATTGACGGCATGTGGGTGGCACCTGCCAACGCCGGTCAAAAGCCTCTCATCAACCCGTTCACGGAAACCGCCTTTGCAAGCGTTGTCACGGGCGGCGGCGTCGATGAAGTCAACAAAGCCGTCGTCGCGGCTCGCCGCGCATTCTCCACCTACTCGGCGACGACACTTGATGAACGGGTGGCGCTTATTGACCGCATCATCGCGGCTTACGAGGAACGCGCCGACGAGATTGCCGATATTATGGCGCAGGAAGTCGGCATCCCGGTCAGTGCCCGGGCACAGACCACCGGGCCAATCGGCCATATGAAAGTCGCGCGCGATCTCTTGAAGACGTACCACTTCGAAAGGCACCTTGGTGATACGATCATCCGGCGTGAGCCCATCGGGGTTTGCGCGCTGATCTCTCCTTGGAACTGGCCGGTTCAAACACCAGTCATAAAGGCGATCTACGGACTGGCCGCTGGCTGTACGCTCATCATGAAGCCCTCCGATGCTTCACCGGTCAGTGCTATTGTGCTCGCCGAGATTTTCGAGAAAGCCGGCGTTCCACAGGGTGTTTTCAACCTGATCATTGGCCGAGGCCGCGACGTCGGAGCCGCAATGGCCAGCCATCCGGACATCGACTTGGTTTCATTTACCGGTTCGACGCAGGCCGGCGCACAGGTGGGCGAAGCAGCAGCCCGTACGATCAAACGGGTCTCGTTGGAGCTTGGCGGGAAGTCGGCAAACATTGTTCTCATGGATGCCGATCTGGAAAAGGCAGCGCGTTGGAATATCCAGCGGTGTTTCTTCAACACCGGACAGTCCTGCCATGCTCCGAGCCGCATGCTCGTGCATGAAAGCCAGATGGATGCGGTGGTGCCCTATCTCGTCGATGAGGTTGCCCGGTATCGCCTGGGTGATCCCAAAGATCCCGAGACCACGATGGGACCAGTCGTCAATCAGGCGCAGTTCGACAGCATCCAACGCCATATCCAGATCGGTATCGATGAAGGCGCTCAGCTTGCCTGTGGCGGGACCGGCAAGCCCGACGGGCGCAATCAGGGCTTCTTCGTAAAGCCCACCGTATTTGCTGGTGTGTCACCAGACATGACCATCGCCAGGGAAGAAATTTTCGGACCGGTGCTGGCGGTCATACCATACAAAACCGAGCAACAGGCGCTCGATATTGCCAATGACAGCATCTACGGACTGGGCGGCTACGTTTTCGGCGGCGACCGCAAGAAAGCCTATGACTTTGCCTCCGGCCTTCGCGCCGGCCGGATCTGCTTCAATGGTGCAGCCACCAATTCGCTGACACCGATGGGCGGATACAAACAATCCGGTATCGGACGGTCGATGGGAAGTGTTGGGCTTGAAGAATATCTCGAAATCAAATCCGTGTACGGGTTCGATGAGGAAGCGAGCCGCTTGCCCGAGTTCACATTCTGATGCGTACCGGGATGCGCTCCTACAAGATTGCAGCTATTCCAGCCGATGGTATTGGACCGGAAGTCATCGGGGCCGGGCTCCAGGTGCTCAAGGCCCTGGCTGCGCGCAGCGGGGACCTCTCATTTGATATCACGCATTACGACTGGGGATCGGACTACTATAAAACGCACGGCGAGATGATGCCCTCCGATGGGTTGGCCCGGCTGAAAGCGCACGACGCGATCTTGTTTGGGGCGGTTGGCTCCACGGACGTCCCGGATCACATCACGCTGTGGGGACTGCGGCTGCAAATCTGCCAGGGTTTCGATCAATATGCCAATATCCGCCCGACGCGGATCCTCCCGGGGATACCGACCCCCCTGCTCGGCAAGGGGGTCGGTGACCTCGACTGGGTTATCGTGCGGGAGAATTCGGAAGGCGAATATTCCGGTCATGGCGGGCGCGTCCACCGAGGCCTGCCTGAGGAAGTGGCAACCGAGGTTGCCATCTTCACACGCACAGGCGTGGCGCGGATTATGCGCTATGCGTTTCGGCTGGCACAGGCCCGGCCGCGTAAGCTCCTGACGGTCGTCACCAAATCGAATGCGCAGCGGCACGGCATGGTCATGTGGGACGAGATCGCCGCCGAAGTGGCGCGGGAATATCCTGACGTCACTTGGGACAAGATGCTTGTCGATGCAATGACCGTGCGCATGACGCGAAGCCCTGAAAGCCTCGATACCATCGTCGCGACAAATCTGCATGCGGACATTCTGTCCGATCTGGCGGGTGCACTGGCTGGAAGTCTGGGCGTCGCTCCCACGGCCAATATCGATCCGGAGCGGCGCTTTCCCTCAATGTTCGAGCCAATTCACGGTTCGGCTTTCGACATCGCTGGCAAGGGTATCGCCAACCCAGTCGCGACGTTCTGGACCGTCTGTCAGATGCTCGAGCATCTGGGTGAAATGGAAGGCGCTTCGCGCCTGATGAAAGCAATCGAGGACGTCTGTGCTTCCGGCACAATGACGCCTGACGTCGGCGGACAGGCGACAACGCAGCTCGTGACCGATGCGGTCATCGAGGCGATCCGCGCGTCCAATGCCTGACATTGAACAAAAAATGGGAGGACCTCACATGAAAATCGGCGTTGTTGGGCTTGGCTCGATGGGCTACGGGATTGCCGCCTCGCTTCTGCGATCCGGGCACGAAGTGTTCGGCTCCGACGTGAATGTCGACGCCATCAAGCGGCTGCGTGCCGAGGGCGGGTCGAATGAAGATATTGCAGCCGCTGCACCTCGGCTTGATGCGCTCGTCGTGGTCGTCCTTAATGCAGCCCAAGCTGAGGACGTTTTATTCGGGAAAGAGGGGCTGGTCGGCTGGCTGCCGGCGGACGCTGTTGTCATGCTTTGTGTGACCGTTGCACCGGACTTTGCACGCAGCGTTGCGCAAAAATGCGCGGAGAATGAGGTCCATTTTCTCGATGCTCCAATCTCCGGGGGATCCGTCAAAGCCGCGCAAGGCAAGCTTTCGATCATGGCCTCCGGGACACCCGAAGCATTCACCAGAGCCCGGCCTGCACTTGATGCAATGGCYGAAACCGTTTTCGAACTGGGCGACACGGCCGGTGCTGGATCTGCAATGAAGGCTGTCAACCAGATGCTAGCTGGCGTCCATATCGCGGCGATGGCCGAAGCGATCACATTCGGCATGACGCAAGGAATTGATCCGGAAACGTTCATCAAGGTCATACCCCGTTGCGCCGGAACGAGCTGGATGCTGGAAAACCGTGCGCCGCACGTGGTGTCAGGCGATTTTACCCCTCACTCCGCCATCGATATCTGGCCGAAGGATCTTGGCATCGTTCTGGATGCAGCCCGGGCTTCAAAGTTCGCCGCACCGATCACGGCCGCAGCGCTTCAGCAATTCCTCGCAGCATCCGGGATGGGATTGGGGCGTGAAGACGACGCGGCAGTCGCCAAAGTTTATGCCCGCAATGCGGGACTGACATTGCCTGGCACAGGTAATTGATCTGCCATTGGTGAATTATCGCAGGACGGGATGCTGGCATGACAACATATTTCGGTGCAATCGCTGACGATTTCACAGGCGCGACCGATCTTGCAGGCCTTCTTGCGCGTTCCGGTGTCGAAGTATCCTTGCGCATCGGCGTCCCTGACAGCCCGCCCGCCAAGACAGCGCCACTTGAGATTATCGCTTTGAAATGCCGGACCTCGCCGGTCGATGAGGCAATAAAGGAAACCCGAGCTGCGCTCGACTGGCTTCGCGAGGCCGGCGCCAAAAGGTTCTTCTGGAAATATTGCTCTACCTTTGATTCGACGCCTCGCGGCAATATCGGCCCGGTTGCCGAAGCGCTTATGACGGCCCTCGGAACCGATCAGACGATATATTGCCCCGCCTTTCCGGAAAATGGTCGGTCGATCTTCATGGGCAATCTGTTTGTCGGCGAGCAACCATTGGCCGAAAGCCCAATGAAGGATCATCCGCTCACACCAATGCGCGATTCCAATCTCATGCGGCTGTTGGAGCCACAGGTCACCTTGCCGGTCGGACTTGCCAACCGTCACGCCGTCGCTAGGGGACCGAACGCGCTTCGCGACAGGCTTGCAAGCCTCAAAGCAGATGGCGTGGCACATGTCGTTGTCGATGCAGTTGCAAATGACGACCTTTCCATCATCGCTGATGCCTGCCAGGATTTGACGTTCTTGACAGGCGGTAGTGCAGTCGCGATGCCTTTGCCCAAGATCTGGCTGAGCCAGGGTTTGGTCAAAAGACGTCACGGCGAAGGTGAACACCGTTTCGAAGTCGGCCCTGCGATCGTTCTCTCAGGCAGTTGCTCGGCAATGACGAACCGCCAAGTCGCAGCCTTTCTCGGCCAGGGCGGCCGGCCCAGCTTGAAGTTGGACCCCCTGGAACTGGCCGAAAACGGGCCCGGCCCTGCCCTCGAATGGCTGTCGCACCAGGACTTAACGAAGACCCCAATTCTCTATGCCACCGCGGCGCCAGATGCCGTTCGGGCAGCCCAGGAGAGATTGGGTAGCGATCGGGCCGGCGCCCTGGTCGAAGCCGCTCTTGCCGGATGCGCCGCTGCGGCCAGAGACTTGGGCATCCGCCGCTTTGTCGTGGCAGGAGGAGAAACATCGGGTGCCGTCACCAAGAGCCTCGGTGTGACACGTCTCGATATTGGATCGGAAATCGCCCCCGGTGTTCCCTGGTGCTTTGCGCGGAGTGGAAACCACGACGTCGCAATCACCCTGAAGTCAGGCAACTTTGGCAGCGAAGACTTTTTCGCAAAGGCTTTGGAGGTGCTTGACGCATGACCGAAGAAACCCGCTTGCGCGACTTGATTTGCACGCTTGCGAAATCTCTGTTCGACCGCGGCTTGACGCATGGCTCGACGGGCAACATCTCAGCGCGAACCCACGACGGCGGTCTTCTCGTCTCGCCGACGGGATCCAGCTTCGGACGACTCGATCCCGGCCGGCTCAGCCGTTTCGATGTCAATGGCCGGCATCTGAGCGGCGATCAGCCCACCAAGGAGATGCCGCTTCACAGTGCCTTCTACGATACGCGCAGCCAAGCCGGTGCAGTGGTTCATCTGCACTCCTGCCATGCGGTCGCATGGTCACTGATGCCCGACGTCGACGAAGACGACTTTCTTCCGCATCTGACCCCATATGCCATTATGCAGCTTGGACGGGTCAAACTTCTGCCCTTCTTTCGTCCGGGCGATCCTGCCATGGGCGATGCGGTCAAAGGGTTGGCCGGCAAGCGCTCGGCGGTGATGCTGGCAAATCACGGACCGGTGGTGGCAGGCAAGGACGTCGAAGCGGCATGCAATGCTATCGAGGAGCTAGAAGCCAATGCGCGGCTAGCTGTGCTGACGTGCGGCTGTCGTCCGCGGCTTTTGAACAGGGGGCAGGTCGCCGGCATCGTGACCAGTTTCAACGTGGAGTGGGAGGCATGAGATTTTCCGCCAACCTTGGCTTCCTATGGACCGATCGACCGCTTCCAGATGCCATTCGGGCAGCGAAATTGGCCGGGTTCGACGCCGTTGAGTGCCACTGGCCCTATGCTGTTCCCTTTGCCGATACCAAGGCTGCGCTGGAGGAAACGGGTTTGACGATGCTTGGGCTGAACACCAGCCGGGGCAATACGGCAATTGGCGAAAACGGCCTAGCCGCCCTACCCGGCCGCGAAGCCGATGCTCGAGCGGCCATCGACGAAGCCCTTGCATATGCTGCCGGGCTTTCCGCACCCAGCGTTCACGTCATGGCCGGTAATACGGGTGGACCGCGCGCAAGAGGCACTTTCTGTGAGAACCTCGCCTATGCTTGCGATGTCGCAGGCGATAAGACGACGATCCTCATCGAGCCGCTCAATCCATACAACGCACCGGGCTATTTTCTAAACAGCACGGAACAAGCGGCAAGCATCATCAGGGAAGTGGGCAGGCCGAACCTTAAGTTGATGTTCGACTTCTATCATATTCAGATCATCGAAGGGGATGTGACCCGCCGCTTTGAGACCCTGCTGCCACTGATCGGGCATGTTCAGATCGCGTCGGTGCCTGATCGCGCCGCCCCCGATCACGGCGAACTGGACTATGCRTTTGTTCTGCACAGGGTGCGCAAGTTGGGCTGGGATCAACCCATCGGTGCGGAATACCTACCCGAGACGGGTATGCCCCCCGATACATCGTGGCTGAGCAGATACACGGCACTCTAGCGACCAACTTCACCGGCAAGGGAGGAATATAGAATGAGCGATAAACCAATCGTTGGATTCATCGGCGTTGGCCTTATGGGCCATGGCATGGCGAAAAACATCAGGACCAGCGGCTATGAGCTTTGGTACCTTGACCAGAGGCCGATCGACAGCCTCCTGAAACTGGGCGCGCGCGAGGCGGCAAGCGCGAGGGATATGGCGCAGAAGTGCGATATAATCCACATCTGCCTGCAGAATTCTGGCCAGGTCGAAAGTGTCATACGCGGTGACAACGGTATTCTTGCGGGTGCGCGGCCCGGACTTGTGGTGATCGACACATCGACCTCCGACCCCGCCTCGACGTTGAAGCTTGTTGAAGAGGTAAAGGGAAAAGGGATATCGATGATCGACGCCTCTCTCGGCCGCACGCCGAAAGAGGCGGAAGAAGGCACGTTGGATGCCATGGTCGCTGGCGACGACGAGATATTCGAACGCGTCAGGCCTGTGATAGAATGCTGGGCGGGCCGTATCATCAGGGTCGGCGCTGTCGGTAACGGGCACAAGATGAAGCTTCTGATGAACTTCATTGGTATGAGTTATGGCGCGCTCTATGCTGAGGCGGTCGTGCTCAGTGCTAAAATCGGCATCTCGCCTCAGACGCTGCGGGAAGTTATTGCCCCGAGCAGGATGGGCAGCGGCTTCTTCGATACATTTATGAAGTACGTCGTTGAGCGGGATCGGGATGCCCACAAATTCGCAATTTCATTTGCCGCCAAGGATCTGCGCTACGTCAACAATATGGCGGCTGAGTCGAAGATGATGAGCATTATGGCGTCAGCTGCTGTGCAATATTACGCTCATGCCGAGTCAACAGGCCATGGCAGTGACTATGTGCCAATGTTAAGCGACCTCGTGGGCGCGTTGAATGGAGTGGACATGGCAGAGGAAGTGCGCAAAGGCGCACATAACGTCGCCCTTTAAGCGCCCAATGCAACACGCATCATTGATTGAACCACAAGATGCTGAAACCCTCGGAACTGCAAGTTCCCTGGCGTAAATATTGTGAGCAATACACCTGTGGCACCAGCAACAATGGGTCACAGGTTCATCCAGTCATTCGATCGATATTCAGTCACCGGCGGTTTCACCCTCGCCGCATACAGTCTGTGGATCATTGCCGCCGATATGGGGATCGTCATGACGATCCTGCGCTATGCCGGCCCTAGCTGCTTTTGAGCACACTTCCCGATGCGGCCTTGCGCGCATGAAGAACAAGACGGCCAGTTGCGGTTTGGCAACCTTGGTTGAAGAAGGATAGCCGAAATCCTCCCGAGCAAGGTTATGATCGCGCCGCGCGCCGCAAGATGATGGTGGCGATTGGCGCCGCGCACACGACAAACAGCGCGCTGACCAGGAAGATTGCAGATAAGCCAGCGGCACTTCCCAGAAGGCCAAGCAGCGGTCCGCTGGTTGCGATCGTGAAGTCCAGGCAAGCGGAATAAAGACCCATGGCCATACCGCGATTGTCTGCCGGTGCGGCTGCGACGACCGCCACACCAAATCCTGGAAAGACCAGCGAGTAACCGACGCCGACTGTGGCCGCACCGATCATGCCAATGATCGGCTCCGGCGCAATCCATATGAGGAGCAAGCCCGCAACCTCAACCAGTACGAAGACCAATGCGGTCAACCCGCCGCCAAGTTTGTCAGGTAAGTGGCCGAGAAATGTCCTAGCCACGACGAGGGCAGCAGCAAAACACGTGACCGCTAGCCAAGGATTGGGCCACTGCCGACTTGCAAAAAGAAGAACGGAAAAGGTCAAAATGGCGGAGTAGCCGACGCTGCTGAAAGCCGCTCCCAGGCCTGGCAGCCAAACCGTGCCGATCACCTTTCGAAGCGACCCAGGTTGAGCGGGCCGTCCCGCCACGGGTGGCAAGGGAGCGATGATCAACGCCGTCAACAATGGTAGAACGATGGTGGCGGTCGCAATCGCGCCAAACCCCATGGACGAATACAGCGCGGTTCCAACCGGAGCGCCGGCAGCCAGCGCGCCAAACATAGCCGTGCCTACCCAGGCAATCACTTTGCCGGCGTTCTTCGGACCGGCGGTCGCAAGGCCCCAAGCCACTGACCCCGTTAGGATAAGACCTTCGCCAGCACCGAGTACAGCGCGGCCCATCAAGAGGATGGTGGCTGACGTGCCAGGCTGCTGCATAAAAAAGGTCGATACCATGTAAAGGCCGCCAGCTATAACCGCACATCCCAGGCCCAACGACACCGCCCTTTTCGGCCCGCGACGGTCGGCATAGTTCCCCGACCAGAGTCGCATCACAAACGACGCTGCAAACTGGCTGCCGCTGATCAGTCCGACCACGAACGTTCCAAACCCGAGATCGTTGTGGACATGCAAGGGCAGCACCGGCATGGCCATGCCAGCGATCAGGAAGCCGACGAAAACGACAATCATTTTCGGCAAAAGTATTTTAAAGACGGAGCTGTCACCGTCGGCATCAAAAGGGACAGGATCTGACAAACGGAATTCCAAACTAGCTGTTAGTTACCCGAAATCGGGCGCAGACGGATGACGATGTCGATGTTGACAATGTCGAATCCCTCCGGTGGGTCGGGAGGATTAAGAACCGCGATCTTCTGGTCGGGTACGTCGAGGATTTCCCCACGACCTTCAACATAGAAATGAAAATGCTCAGCGACATTGGTGTCGAACCAGGTGCGCAACCCTTCCACAGCGAGAACCCGCACGAGCCCCGCATCGGTGAATTGATTGAGAGTGTTGTAGACAGTAGCGAGAGACAATATGAACCCTCCCTCTCTTGCCTCTGCGTGAAGCTCTTCAGCCGTGACGTGCCRGTGCCCGCCTGCAAACAGCAAATTGGCAAGCGCGATACGTTGTTGCGTCGGTCTCAAGCCTGCTGATCGGAGGCGTTGGAGGGTTGTCGTCTGATGGGGCATGCTATTGGTCCATGTGAGCAGGTGCCACTGTAACAAATCAAGCGCATCGTCCGTACCTTAGTTATGCAAGCGCCGATTTGGATATAAGATCATGTTATCGCTCTGACGTCCCCGACGCAGAAGCAGGGGCCGGTGACGGCTGGGAACGTCATTGATCGGATGGAGCGGCATGCTTCGACGGCGGGCCGGAAGTGCGCTAGGCGGGATGGAAGCGGTTCGGCGCTCGAATTGCGAAAAAGCACCTCGCCATTGATGAACGGTGCTCATAACAGCAACCATTTTAATAGCGGTAGTAAGGGGCGGTCCCTCTCCCTACCTCTGCTTTCACCGCAAAGAGATGCTCGAGGGCATCGACGCGGCGAGCAACGACTGTAGTGGAGGGACAATGCGTCTCAATAGAACGATCATGGCATCGGTGCTGGTCGCCGCAACCGCCTTTACATCTCTTACCGACGCCAACGCCCAAAGCATCAATGCCGGCGAGCGTGGTGAGAGCACGGTTCGCCCGTTTACGAGCCGCGCGATTGCGGAGTTCGACAGGCCGTGGGCGCTAGCATTTCTACCCGATGGGCGCATGGTCGTGACTGAAAAACTCGGGAAGATTTTCCTCGTCACCCGAACCGGGCAGAAGACAGAAGTGGGTCACGTCCCCGTCGTTGCCGCAGCTGGCCAAAATGGTCTGCTCGACATCGCAGTAGCGCCCGACTTCCCGACAAGTTCACGACTTTATTTCACCTACACCGAGCCCGGCGATAACCGTAGCAGGCTTGTTTTGTCCCGAGCGACCCTGGCAATATCAGACAGCGGTGCATCACTATCCGACGGCAAGGTGATATGGCAGCAGTCACCATCTGGCGGCGGCGGCCAGCCTGGCGGGATCATTGCCTTTGATCCGGCGGGGCTTCATCTCTTTTTGACCGTTGGCGACCGCATGCAGGCAAGCACCGCGCAGGATCCCGATCAGGCGCGAGGAAAGGTCCTGCGCCTCAACCTCGATGGGAGCGTGCCAGGTGATAATCCGAACGCCGCCGCCGGCGGCGTCGCCGCGCAGACCTGGAGCACCGGTCACCGCAATCCATACGGTCTTGCATTCGCCGCGGATGGCCGCCTTTGGCTCCATGAAATGGGGCCGCGTGGCGGCGATGAACTGAACCTGATCGAGCCCGGGCGGAACTATGGCTGGCCGGACGTTTCCAATGGCGACAATTATAGCGGCACGCCGATACCGCGCCATGCCACGAGACCCGAGTTCGCAGCACCTGCCGTCTATTGGACCCCCGTCATCGCGCCTGCCGGGCTCGCCTTCTATGAAGGTAACCTCTTTGCGAAATGGCGAGGGTCCGCCCTGATCGGCGCGCTGGCGGTCCAATCTCTCGTGCGGATGAACTTCGATCCTTCTGGCCGAGCCGATGAAGTGGATCGCTGGGACATGGGCGCGCGCATTCGGGATGTGGCCGTGGCGCCGGATGGCGCGGTTTGGCTGATTGAGGACGGCAGTTCCGGCAACCTGTTGCGTCTGACGCCGCGAGATTAGTCCCCGTTTGTCGCAAAACGACCTGCCAGGCCACGCGCATGGCCGGGTGACCGCTCGTCGTGTCGGGCGCCGGTTCGCGAACCGTCGTTGCAAAGCCCGTTCATTCATGAGCGGTCCTTCTGACGACAAGCAAAATGAGCGGCCTAATATAGCTGCTTCGGATGAGTTACATTTGCTGTGTGGCGAAGTCAGGAGCTCGGTCGTCATATTGGGCTCCACGCCAACCGGAAATCTTTGCGGGAGATCAACGCCTGGTCCTTACCCTACACGTCGTGGCCCTCTTCGACCCTTGGCCCAGATCCTCCCCATTGGCGGGGCGAGAAGAGCAAAATTGGCCTAACGTGTGACAAGGGGCGCTCCATTGGAGCGCCCCTTCGTCATTTCGACCTACGCTTTTATCCGCGCTTGGCAGCCAGCTTTCGAACGCATGGCACCATTCCTGGCAGACCGTGCCGCTCAGCCCGGAGCGACACGGCCGCCGCTATCTTCAGCGCATCTGAAGTACGATTGGATTGCTGCTCGCCGGATCTGTGTGCTCACGCAAAGCCTTCACATCGTCGATGCTCACCGGTCCGCCGTGATTTCCCCAACTCGAACGCACATAGGTCAGAACATCGGCGATTTCCTTGTCTGACAGTTGCCCACGGAACGGCGGCATGCGGTAGGCATCAGGKATCCCCTTGGTGATGACACGCGCCGAGCCATTTAATGTCACGTTGATCTGCGAGGCATTCTCAACGGTCAGCGAAGACGCGGCACCCGCCAGGGGCGGGATCCACTGGTTCTGTCCTACCCCCTCCGGTCCGTGGCAAAATCCACATCGGCTGGCATAGGTTTGGGCTCCTGGAATTTTCAGACGATCGGAGACGGATAGGCTCGTGGCAGGTGGGACATTCCGGGGCCATGGTGCTCCATCGCGGGAAGTGTCACCTGGCAGCGATTTGAGATAAACGCTGATGGCCCGCAAATCTTCGTCGGTCATGAAAGCGAGCGAATTGTTGTAGGCCTCTGCCATCGAACCGAAGACGACAGCATGCTGGTTTCTGCCGTTCTTCAGGAAAGCGAAAATGTCATCCTCGCTCCAGCGCCCAAGACCGGTGTTGTGATCCTGGCGGAGGCTTGGCGCATACCAGCCATCAAGGAGTGCGCCGGCGAGATAATCCGGGCTGCTCTCGTCGAGCGCCTTTTCGTTCATCGTGAGGCTGCGCGGCGTATGGCAGCTGCCACAATGGCCTGCACCTTGCACGAGATAGGCGCCACGGTTCCAGGCGACGTCCTCTGAGGTCTTCTGCTGATAGGTTTCGCCGTCCGTGAATATCAGATTCCACATTGCCAGCGGCCAGCGCATGTTCATCGGCCAAGAGATCTCTGACAGAGCGTTCGGCTGGTTGACCGGTGCAACATCAGTCATGAAGAACGCGTAGAGCGCTCGGACGTCGTCGTCGGTCATCTTTTCGTAGGACGGATACGGCATCGCCGGATAAAGGCGCCGGCCATCGGGGGCAACGCCCTTGCGCACTGCACGGTCAAAATCCGCCAAGCTGTAATTGCCGATACCGGTCTGTTTGTCGGGCGTAATGTTTGTCGCGAAGATGGAGCCCAAGGGGGTTCCCATTTCAAGGCCGCCTGCAAACGGTTTGGCGTTCGGCAAGCTGTGACAGGCCACGCAATCTGACAACCGGGCAACGTACTCTCCTCGTTGCGCAAGATCGACGGACGGAGGCGGCACTGCCATTTCGTCGAACGGGGACGGTGGCAGACGTGTCACGAACCACGCCAGACTGCCGCCGCCGACAACCACCAAAATGACAATGAGCAGGAGTATTTTTTTCAAGGACAATCCATCCTGTAATATGAGCAAAGAAACCAAAGCGGCCGGTATCGTCGCTGCAGTCGCGACCCATCGCACCGCCGAGATCTAGTGAGATGGGTCAGTCCGATGCTACGACGGCCGGCGGTCTAGCTCTCGAACCTGTATTGCGACAACGGCATGCTGCGGACACGCCGACCTGTCAGGGTGGACACGGCATTGGCCACTGCCGGAGGGGTGGCAGGAAGTCCCGGTTCGCCGATGCCGCCCATTGCAGCGCCGCTTTCGACGATGCGGGCATGAACCCGCGGCATCCGGCTGGGCGGCAAGATGGGGTAGAGATCATAGTTGCGAGCGACCGGCTCGCCCTGCTCGTAAATGGCTTCCTCGATCAACACTTGCGACACTCCGAGGGCGATTGCCGAGTTGAGTTGCGCTTCGATGATGGCCGGGTTGACGATGCTGCCCGGGTCGATCGCTTCCCACACATCGTGGACGACAACTTCGCCAGCACGGATCGACACTTCCGCGATAGCCGCCGCGTGACTGCCGAAAGGCGACGCCATGGCGATGCCGCGCGCACGACGCGAGCCGTCCTCCGCCGTAAAAGGTCCCCTCTTCCATCCGCCTGACGCCTCCGCAACGGCCTTTAACAGGTTGCTGAGCCGCTCATTGTCCTTCAGGAGATGGAGGCGCAAGGCGAAAGGGTCCTGCTTGCCTGCATCGGCCATTTCGTCGAGGAACGCCTCGTAGAAGAAGTCGTTCATGGAGTTGCCGACCGAACGCCAATAAGCGAGCATCGTCGGGTTTTCCACATAGATCTGGGCGATCCGGCGATTTGGGATGGCATATGCCTTTCCGGTTAGCCCCTCGACAGCGGTTTCGTCGATCTTGTTTTCATCGTGTCCGGACAAACCTTCCGTCGGGCCTTCGCAGATACTGATGGCCTCGATGGCGGCGGGCATGCCGTCGTCGTCAAGGGAGCCGCGAAACCGCACCGAAGCCATCGGTCGAAGGGGATCGCGCAAAAATTCCTCTTCCCGGGTCCAGATCACCTTGACGGGCCGTCCAACCTGCTTTGCGAGTTCGATGGCCTGGGAAAACGGGCTAGCTGCCGCATAGAGAAAATGCCGGCCGAAAAAACCACCCAGCAAGGGACTGTGAACACTGATCTTGGACGCATCGAGCCCGGTCGTTTTGGCGATCTCAGCTTGAAACATCTCAGGCGCCTGGTTCGGCGCCCAGACATCGAGCGTTCCATCGTCGTTGAAGCGCGCCAGTGCTGATGGCGGCTCCAACTGCGCATGCCTCAGATACTGGCTGCGATAGGTCGCCGACACAACCGACTTTGCGCCAGCAAGGACGGCAGGTGCATCTCCCGCCGTTTCCGCATCCTTACCGGTTCCCGGCTCGTTGGCGAGGCGTTCGCTGAACGCTGCGGTGGAAAAGTCTGCGGGCATGTTACGCGTGCCGGGTATCAGCGGCTTGGAGCCCGCCTCGATCCAATCGACGACCAGCGCTTCTGCTGCGCGCTTCGCATTCCACCACCGCTCGGCGACCACCGCCACAGCACCAGGGAGCCGATGGACCGAATGGATGCCGGGCATCGCCCTGACATCGGCCTCGTTGCGAATGTTTCCAACCGCCATTCCCAGACGTGGGGCATGCTGCACAGAAGCTTGGAGCATGCCGTCGACCTTGCAGTCGATGGCATAGATCGCCCGACCGGTCGATTTATCGAGAATGTCGAGCCGCTTGATCGGTTTCCCGATCCAGCGAAACTGGCTGCGCTCCTTCAGCGACACACTTTCCGCAGCCGGAACGGGAAGGCTCATCGCATCCGTCGCAACATCGCCATAGGTAAGCTTGCGGCCGGATGCGGCATGGATGACCTGACCCGGCTCGCTCGTCATCTCCCCAACCGGGACATTCAGGCGCTTTGCCGCGGCCTCGAGGATCATTGCGCGGGCAAGGGCGCCCAGCCGGCGCATCGTATCGTAGCTCATGCGCACGGACATGCTGCCGCCGGTGATGCGCATCTTGCCGCCAATAATCAGATAATCCGAGCCAGTCGGCGCATTTTCCACGCTGAACGAACTGGGGTCCATATCGAGTTCTTCACCGACGATCTGCGCCATCGCCGTAAAGATACCTTGGCCTCCCTCCACGAATGGGCTCATGAAGCGCACGGTGTTGTCCGGGCGAATTTCGAGGAAGGCAGGAACGCGCGTTCCCGGCGTCATGACCGCGAGCGCCTGCGCCAGCGCGGGTCGT
Source organism: Rhizobium sp. P1_E1 (assembly GCF_056406015.1). Lineage (NCBI taxonomy): Bacteria > Pseudomonadati > Pseudomonadota > Alphaproteobacteria > Hyphomicrobiales > Rhizobiaceae > Rhizobium > Rhizobium sp. P1_E1. The sequence goes on from NZ_JBFUAY010000056.1 coordinate 30,843, forward strand.
ACCGGCAATCCGAAACCGAGCACCAGAGAACCTGCGGCCGTTCCGATGGAGCCAAGAAGAAATCCCCGTCGCGAAATGTTGACCGGTCTTCCGCTCGTAAAGTCGTTGTCCTTAGCGAGATCGCGAATGATATTGCTCATAGCGTTTCCACCTTCTGTCCGGCCACATCGTGAACCGCGGCCGTGATCGAATTGTAGGTCCCGCAACGACAGAGATTGATCATGACGGCAGCGATATCGTCATCGGACGGATTGGGCGTCTCTTTGAGAAGAGCCGTTGCCGCCATGACCTGGCCCGATTGACAGTAGCCGCACTGGGGAACCTGATGGGATACCCATGCGGCCACGACCTTCTGACCGACTGGATCGGCCTCGATCGCTTCAATTGTGGTGATCTTGCGGTCCGCGACGCTGTCCAGTGGCGTTACGCATGACCGGGTTATTTGGCCGTCAACCATGACTGAACAGGCGCCGCATTGCGCCAGCCCGCATCCATACTTTGTACCCGTAAGACCGAGTTCATCGCGGATCACCCAGAGAAGTGGCGTGTCTCCGCTCGACTCCACCTCATAGGTCTGTTCATTGATCTGAAGTCTCATGAAATTGCTCCGATGCAGTCTGCTTCAAAGGCGAACGGTGAAAAACGTAAAGAAACTAGCGCTTGAGGGGCCCAAGCTCGCAATCGATTTGAAATTGTAAACCTGCAGCAAGAGCATGATTAGGGGGGGAAACCCGATAGCTGTCATGACCTCCGCTCATTAGTGGAGAACCATCTTGGGTAAACCAAATGCACCGATGCTCGCGAAGGCGACTAAAATCGAAATAGCTCGTTGCGCAACAGGCTATGACGCCAAAATTCCCTGTCCAGACAGGTGCGTACCTACCGAGGCCAGTTCTTTTGAGCAATCGGTTCGGGATGTCGCTTGTTGACAGCGAACATGAGCGTCTTCGCGCAGGCCGGATCCTTCCGACGCCGCAGGGCAACTGATCGCGAACAGGCCGAGCATGACAACCCCTGCCAAACCGAAACCCGCGCCCAGCCGGCGGGAATCGACTACGTAGTCGTGTGGATCGTAGCTGTGCGGATCATAGGACATGAATGGCTCTCTTTGCAGCGGTTTTGGCAGAACGTCGCGTTCCGCCAGACGGTCACAAAGTGGGTATGCCGATCGGCTGCGATTAGAGCCCTGAAAGCGTTTGTTGATATGAACTCAGCTCATCAATCTTCAGCAACCTGATGTGTGCCGGTGTCCGATACCCCTCCAACCAGGCTGAAGCCCAGCGTGGTCGCCGCCGCAAACGGATCGCAAGCTCCTCGACTGGGCTGCCGCCCATTTTGCCTGACGGTGTTTCGGCCACGGCAGATCCGCGGTTGGGCAAGGCCCGTCTTGGAAAAATTGACAATGCCCTCCCCTGCGAGGTCTCCCGGGTCCCAGCACCATTCCAATCTGTCCGACGGCCACCCGCCCTCACCCCAAAGCCCTCCCGGGAACATTTGCTCTACAGCGTTGACATTCTTTCGTGGTTTCGTGCCTGGCATTAAGGGGCCACCGGGGTCGCGGGGCGCTGCTTCCCACTCGCGTTCGGTCGGTAGGCGGTACCCTGCGGAAGCGAAATCAACGCTCACCAGGCATTCCTTGTCTGTTGGCACAAACGTGTAAGCCTGGCCAAGGCCCTCGCGGGTGCTTTTCCAGTTTGCAAACTTCACGGCATCGTGCCAACTCACCAGGACGACCGGATCATCCTCGCCTTGATCCATGTAGGGATTGTCCCAAGACGCGTCGGGCTTTTGTTCCCATTTTTTCCTCACGAAGATCCAGCCGCCTCCACGTCTCTCGCAGTCCGTGAGATATGAGGTGCGGCTTACAAATTCCCGGAAATCACCGACCGTTACTTTCCGTTTCTCGGCATGCACTTCGTTGGTTTGAGACGTCACGCTTCTCTCCTCCCGCGTTCTTCATGTATCCCCAGCCCGGCTACGCCGGCCACCTCCGTAAATGTGATCTCCTTGTGATGGCGTTGTGACCGCCGTCATCAATCCTTCGCTGTTCTATTCATCACTGTGGCGCTATAAGGGTCCAATCAGATGAGAAGGATTCATGAGTGCCGCGCGAAAATGTTAATGACCYCATGGCGTTTGTCGCGGTTGCCCGAGAGCGCAGCTTCACAAGGGCCGCCGCTAAATTCGGCGTATCTCAGTCCGCTTTGAGCCATACGATACGTCAGCTCGAGGCGCGGTTGGGTGTACGCCTGTTGACGCGCACCACGCGCGCGGTCACCCCGACAGAAGCGGGTGAGCGGTTGCTTGATGGCATTGCTCCGCATTTTGACGAGATTGAAATGCACGTCGATGCGCTCAGCGCCTTGCGTGACAAACCTGCCGGGACAATTCGTATTTCTGCCTCCGACTACGCGATCAAACATTTGCTGTGGCCAAAACTGCGCGAACTTCTCCCCGAATATCCTGATGTCAAAGTCGAGCTTGTACTCGACAATGGCCTGACCGATATTGTGACCGAACGTTTTGATGCCGGTGTGCGTATGGGCGAGCATCTGGCAAAGGACATGATATCGGCCCGCATCGGCCCCGACTTTTGTCTGGCCGTCGTCGGTGCGCCCTCGTACCTTCGAAACCATGCGGAACCGCAGCACCCGAAAGATCTGGTCAGCCATACTTGCATCAACTTCCGGCTGCCAAGTTCCGGCGGCCTTTACGCCTGGGAATTCGAGGAAGACGGACGCGAGATCCGAATTCGTGTCGATGGCCAAGCCAGCTTCAACAACACGTTCGATATCCTGGAAGCTGCCCTGGACGGCTTCGGTCTCGCCTATATTCCGGAAGAAATCATCCTCCCCTATGTTGCGGAGGGGCGCCTTGTGCGCATGCTTCAGAAATTTTCTCCCCACTGGGACGGGTACCATCTGTACTATCCCAGCCGCCGGCAGTCCTCTCCTGCGTTCATTGCGGTGCTCGACGCGCTGCGCCATCGCGACTAGCGAGAAGACCAGCGCGGGCTCATGCACCTGTTGCGTCCTCTAAAGCGCGGCCACGAGATCTTCGCTCCACACGCCTTCCAGATCGACCCATTACTCCACCTCGCCACCAACTCATGCCATAGTGCGTGATGACGGCTGGCAGGGCGACGACGCCGGCCCAATAACCGAAGAACGGCGTGACCGAGGCCGTAAAATCCCAAAAATCAAGGCTGTAGGTAAAGGTTAACTTGGCCCACACGCCAAGCATCCGCATGCTCAAAACGCCGAAGCCGGCAACCGCGACCGCAGTCAACCGCAGAGCCCAAATCGCGACCCTGCTTTGGCTTGTCATGCCCAGGCAGGATCGTACCACCGCCATGACCCGGGTCCAGTGGAGGCCGAGATGAACGCCGACGATGATCATCACCCAATAGGCCGAGAACCAGTGGATGTCGCGAAGATAAATGCTGTCAGGGATAGGAAGGGAGGCAAAGAGCGATTTTGATATGATGATGCTTGTGATCAACAGCACAAGCATGTTTCCGATCAGAAGCAGATGCAGCAATGCCGTGACCGTTCGACGGGCATCATAACGACCGCGCAACAGATTCGTGAACCAGAGCCGATTCACGCCAACGTGCCATGCTAGCATGACAAACAATGCCGTTCCGAACACTTCATGCGGCCGGTTGTCGAGCCACCAATAGGCAAGCGAGAGGAGCAGCAACGTTGCCATGCACCCTGGCAGCAAGAGGCGCGTTATAAAGAGTTTTTTCAAGGTGGTGGGCTCCCATCGAACGCCAACGCATCGCTGAACGTAAACATGAACTGGCGATCGCCGCGGGACCGCTGATGGCACGAATAACATTGCGCGATATTTTCATCGGCTTTGATGGTCTGATCGGGCCAAAACCATTGATATTGCCAGTCGTCGACGCCCTCTCCCATTTTTTGCGCAACGAGATAGCGCGTCAGCACATCGCTCTGGTAATCGACAAGCACCACATGCGTGCCGGTCGGTACGTTCTTGCCCGCCTTTATGGCACCAAGGGCTGTCTCGCTCGTTAGCATATGCTCTCGGGTAATGCCGCGGCGAACCGTCGTGTAGTGCGACAATTGGTCAAGCGGTGGAAAAGTCACCTGGTTTGCTTCTGCGAAGGCTGGCCTCGGTCCGTCTGTCTCGGGCGACATCAGGTAGCCACCCACAAGGACAATCAAGCCAGCTATCGAAGCGAGACTGCTGCGCAGTCCAAACTTTGCCATGTCTTTTTACATCCTTTCAGGACGAACGCCGGCACCCTGAGACTGCCCGATGTTCTTCGTGAGCCTTCCTTGTCATTCGGCGAAAACAAGGATTGCCTTGCGGGGCCGGGCAGATCTTGAATCCAGCCTTGACATGCGTGAGACATAGCAGCTCACCGGAAAGTCAATTAGGGGGTCCTAGCCGTTTGTAGCTATGAGCCTGATTCATCAATCTCCGCTGGTCTCTCTCGCGCGGAAAGACGCCTTCCGCGCCAACCCGATATCGCAAACTTTGCGCCGCCTTCAGGGGGCCGGCGTCAGCGTTTCGCCAGCCATGAATGTCAAGCCAGTGTCGACCGTGGCCGATAAGAGGAGAGACACAATGAAGCGTCTCGACCAGTAGGGATGTCGTCAGGACCAATGCTGCGAATGCAATGTTTGTCCAGCGGGCCTGAAGCGTGTGCTCTGGCGCCAGCCCCGCGTCGACCGGATCCGGCTCTGGCCCCGGTATAAAACTAAGTTATACCGTCAATTGCCAGCAGCTTGTGGTGTGATGCGGCTGGAAGATATCGTCAGCGAATGGAGGAGTTCGAAGCGCCTTTTACGCGGCGCTTCATAAGAGCACGAACAACGCAGTGGGTG
>NZ_JBFUAY010000057.1:0-34482 GCF_056406015.1 Rhizobium sp. P1_E1
GCGCGCTGCCGTGCTCTTCCGGATAGCTGAGGATCCTTTCACGCCKGCGGAAGCGATAGCGCAGGACATGGAAGAGGAAGACCGGGATGCCKATGACATAACGGCGCCAGAGGCGCGCCGGCTCCTGCAGCAGGCGATAGGCCCATTCCAGGCGCATCATCCGCACCGTCCTCGGCGCGCGTGGGACGGCGCCTGAGACGAAGTCGAAGAGAGCGCCCACCGTCAACACCAGACGCGCATGATCGGTGCGAATATGATCGTGAACCCACTTCTCCTGCAGCGGCGTCCCCATGCCAACGATCAGGATATCGACCTTCTGGCGCTCGAGCTCCTCGATGACATCAGTGGGATCGACCTTGTCGAAGTAACCGTCGGAAACGACGACGAATTCGTGCCAGGGCGTGTGCCTGCGGAAATTTTCCGCCGCCGCCTCGACGACCGAACGCTTGCCGCCGATGAGGCCGATGCGGCGCGGGGCCTCCATGAAAGTCAGGAAGGCCGGCACGAAATCGGTGCCGTTGAGATTGGCCGGAAACGGCGAACCATGGGCGATCTGCGATGCGATGTTGAGGCCGATGCCATCCGGCAGCACCAGATTGTGCGACATGATCCGGTAATATTCGTCGTCGCGCAGCGTGGTCAGCATGTTATGGGCGTTGACGAAACAAACCACGGTCTGGCCGACGGGAATGGAGGCCAGCTCGTTGATGAAAACGAGGGCGTCGTCCCAGCCGAGATCGCAGACCGGCAGATCGAAGATCGTCCGCCGCGATGCGAGCACCGCGAAGTTTGCAATCAGATTCATTCCTACCTCCTGCCGAGGGTGCTGCATGCGCCCGACATCCCGGAAAACAAGCCCATATTTCCGCACCGGAGGTCTCGAAAGGACCGGTCGCGTCCCGCCGGGACGCGTCGCTCCGAATCCCGGATAAGCGGCGCATGCCAAGCTGTGACACCTGATATAACAGGACGGCTTCAAACAACCCTTAGGAAAATTCCTTGAATTTCCATGCTCGCATAAGTGGTTTATTAACCACGCGCGCCAACGACAAACGGCGCCATCAGGCGCCGTTTGTCGTCAATGATGTGATGGTCCTTAGTGGGCCGCTGGCGCCGGGGCTTCACCGGCCGGTACGGTCTCGACGATCTTGACGGGTGTGCCGACCTTCTTCGGCTGACCGGCGGAGCTTTCCTTGACCTCTTCCTTGGAGAGATAGTCGAGCTGCTCCAGCATCACGTCGGCGACGTATTCGCCACCCAAACGCTCGTTCATGCCCTTCTTGATCTCCTCGCGGAAGGCGTTCGGATCGAAGGATTTGATGTGGGCGATATCGACCATCTTGTTGCCGACGAGCAGGCTGAAAAGCTCGTCCGTCGTCATCTCGCTCAGCGGCAATGTCACGCCTTTCAGCATGTCCTTGTTCATCATGAACGAAACGCGGCCGAGGAAGTAACCGGTGATCGCACCGTTACCGATGATCGGTACCGTGATCGTTTCGCCCTTCACCAGTTCGAGCGCGTTCTGCTTGGAATCCGTTGCCGCCGGCGCCGGCGCGGTCGCCAGGTACACCGAGAAATAGACCGATGCCAAGGTGATGGCGCAAACCCAGACACCGGTGAGGACGAGCTTGATCATCAGTTTCCACGCGCGGCGAATTGTTCCTGGGAATAGGTGCCGTCGGCATCGGCGTCCTGAACTGCGTTCTTCAGGAGGTCGGCCACGGCGCGAACCGCTTCGAGATGCGCCTCGACGCGACGGGCATTGAGAACCAGTTTCTTCTTCAGGCCGTGCAGCTGATCGAGATGGGCAGCGGCAAGCTCGGCCGGATCGGTGTCGCGGAAAAGCATCGACAGCTCGTAGAGGCAGCGGCTCTTATGCGCATTGGAGACCTTGAGATCGAACTGCGGATCGTTGCCGATCCGGGTGTTCTCATTGTCGATGATCATTTCGAGGCGTCCGAGAACGGATTTGATCCTGTATTCGTTCGAAACTATTTCCATTGTACCCCCGGTTATGCGTCGCTTAGAGCATGATGCCGTGCGCGGTTTTCGGACGACATCATGCTCTAACTATTTAATTGAGAACAAGATTCAGATTTTAGGCCAACGGGCCTAAAGTCATCCTGTTCTATCGGACTTGGCTTCGGCGGTCGGCGTGCCAAAAGTCTTGCGCTGGAAGTCATCGATCATGCTGAGCGCGGTGTTGCGGTCATCGTCATCGGTCGAGGCATTGACGATCTTGCCTTCCTGCCGGCGCAACTGCTCGCTGTACATCTGCTTGGCAATACCGATGCCGTCACCCTTGGCCATGGTGTTGCCGAGCTGTTCGGCCATCATGCCTTTCCAGATATCGCCGGTCGCGCCCTTGCCGTAGACATCTTCGCTTTCGCTCGGCAGCATGGACTTGACGAAATTCTGCAAGACCATGGCTTCGAACTTCCGGTAGCTTTCCGGAACTTCCTCGGCCTTGGTGCGGTTCTGGATGTTGGCGAGGCCGCTCTTCTGGCCGATATGGTCGAGAACGTCGACCGTATTGGAGAAGCCCTTGCCATTCTCGGCGAGACTCGTTGCGGCAAAGGCCGCACGATTTGCCTTCAACTTTTCCTGGGCCGCCTGAACCTCCATGGGGTCGGCAGCTTTGACAACGTCCAGGACCAGATCACTGGGGGGCGAAATAGCCACGTTACAATCCTCTGAATTTATGATCGTAACGACTATGGTTTTTGAAGCTTGCTGGAGGCTGGCGTTGCGAATTGCTGGTCGATGACATCGTAGACGGCGTTGTCATCGGCCTCGCGGCGCTCGGCGTCGAGGGCTTCCTGCATGCCCTCTTCAAAGCGGTCGCCCTTGGCGCGCTCGCGCGCCAGCCGCATCTCGTGGATCTGCTGCATGCCGGTCAGTTGCTGGTCCTTGATGCTGAGCCTGCCGAATCGGTCGGCGTAATTCTGCGAGAATGCGTGGTGGACGGGGTCCATCGAGCCGAGCGCGATGATGACGTCGTCCATCGCCGCGTTGACCTCGACACGCTGACGGCTGGTTTCGGCCAGGTCGTTCTCGGCCATTCGTTCGATATGCCGCTGCACCGAGAGCAGTCGCTTGAGCTTCTGGGAGCGCTTCTTTTCGATCATATCAGCCTCATCGCCCGATATAAATCGAGCCGAAGGACTGGCCGAACTGGCTGAGCAACGCCGCAATCGAGAAATAGATCAGGAAGAGCCCGCCCATCAGCAGATAGGGCGTGGAAATGAAGTAGACCGGGATCTGCGGCGCCAGCTTGTTGATGAAACCGATCGAGACGTTGAAGATCATGCCGTAGATCAAAAACGGGCTCGACAGCCGCAGCATGATGTAGGTGGTCTGCTCCAGCGTGTCGGTGAAGGAGATCAGCGTCGCGCGCATCTGCATCAGGCCGCCGAAAGGCATGGTCGTGTAGGAATCGATCAGCGCGCGGAAGACGATGTGATGAAAATCCATGATGAAGAGAATCATGATGCCGGCAAAGGTAATGAAGCCGGAAAGGCTGGTCTCCGGCGTGTCTTCGAGGATATCGGCGGAACCCGGCTGAGTGTAGCCGACCATCATCGCGATGATCGTCGCGGCGAATTGCATGCCGATCGTGTAGATCCTCGCCAGCATGCCGTACATCACGCCGATCAGCGATTCGCTGAAGATCAGTCCGATATAGGTTCCCGAACTTGTGTGAACGGCCGGGTAGACAGTGTCCCAGAGCAGCGGCATGACAGCGATCGAGAGCGCGCCGGCGATGAAGACGCGCAGCTGTTCGGGCACGCGCGCCGAGGAAAAACCCGGAAGAGCCAGCACACAGCCACCGATCCGGCAGAAAACCAGAAACAGCGCGAGAACGGTCCCTTGCGGGTCTGTTATCATGAAATAGAGCCCAAAATCTTTATCTCGATGCCCTTGGCCAGTTCCACATGCGACAGGACCGGGAGCGTGGCGAACAGCCGTTCGATGATCATGCGCACATAGGAGCGTGTTTCAGGCGACGTGACAAGGGCGAATGGCAGGCCGCGATCCATGAACTCACGGATAACTTTGGTGGCCTGCTCGCTGAACTCTTCCAGGCTGCGCGGATCGATGTCGAATTCGATCACCTCGCCCTTGGCGTCGCGCTTCAGCGCCTGGTGGAAAGCCAGATCCCATTTGCTGCCCAGCCGCAGGACGCGCAGCACGCCGTTGTCGGCCAGGTCGCCGCAGAGCTGCTGGGCCATGCGGATGCGGACATGCTCGACGATCTGCTCGGTCTTCCTGACATGTGGGGCGAGCTCGGCCACCGCTTCGAGGATGAGATGCAGGTTGCGGATCGAGACGCGCTCGGCAAGCAGCAGCTTGAGCACCGCCTGCAGGCCCGAATAGGACATGTGCGACGAGCAGATCTCGTCGGCAAGCTTCTTGTATTCGGGATCGAGCCGATCGATCAGCACCTTCACGTCCTTGTAGGACAGAAGCTGCGGCAGGTTGTTGCGGATGACCTCGCTCATATGGGTCAGCACGACGGAGACGTTGTCGATCGGCTGGAAGCCCTCGCGTTTCAGATCGTCGGCGAAGTTTTCGAGGATCGAGACGGCAGGCATACCGAAAGCGGGTTCACGGATTTCATCGCCGGGAATGCTCGGCCGGCGGCCGGCGCCGGTCACGACGAGGACTTCGCCGACGCGAAGCAGGTTGGAGGCGACCGTCGTGCCGTGGATGCGGATCTGATAGGACTTCTCGGCGATGGCGATATCGTCGGTCACCTTGATCTCGGGTACGACGAAACCGTATTGCGTGGCGAACTTCTTGCGCATCTTGCCGACACGGAAGGCGAGCTCCTGATGGGCGCCGAGCAGGCGCGTCGAGACCATCTTGCCGAGTGCGAGCTCGATCTCCGAGGTGCGCAGCACCGACTTGACCGAATCCTTTTCCAGCTCCTTGTTCTGGACGACCTTCTTTTCTTCCTGCTCGCGGCGAAGCTTGTTTTCAGCTTCGACCTGACGCGGGATGAACCAGGCGCCGAAAGCGAGAAGACCGCCGAGGACCACGAAGGGGACAAACGGCAGGCCCGGCATCAGGGCCAGGACGAACATCAATACGGCCGAGACGGAAAGCGCGCGGGGATAACCGCTCAACTGGTTGACGACCGCCTGGTCGGTGGAGCCGACGGTGCCGCCGCGAGAGACAAGAAGGCCGGCGGCGAGCGAAACGATCAGGGCGGGCATCTGCGAAACGAGGCCGTCGCCTACGGAGAGCTTGACGAAGACGTCGGCCGCTTCGCCGATCGGCATGCCGTGGCGGAAGTAGCCGATGATGATGCCGCCGAAGACGTTGATGCAGGTAATGATGAGGCCGGCGACGGCATCGCCGCGCACGAACTTCGACGCACCGTCCATCGCGCCGAAGAAGGAGCTTTCTTCCTCGAGTTCCTTGCGCCGGCGCTGGGCTTCCTTTTCGTCGATAATGCCGGCCGAAAGGTCGGCGTCGATCGACATCTGCTTGCCGGGGATGGCATCCAGGGTGAAACGCGCGCCGACTTCGGCGATACGCGTGGCGCCCTTGGTGATGACGATGAAGTTGATGGTGATGAGGATCAGGAAGACGATCAGACCGATGACGAAGTCGCCGGACATCACCAGGCTTGCGAAACCGGCGATGACGCCGCCCGCTGCTTCATGGCCTTCATTGCCGTGGGACAGGATGACGCGTGTCGTCGCGATGTTCAGCGCCAGCCGGGTCATCGTCGCGATCAGCAGAATGGTCGGGAAAGACGAGAAATCGAGCGGTTTCTGGATCCACAGCGAGACCATCAGGATCAGCACCGAGAAGGCGATCGAGAAGGCCAGTCCCATATCGATCAGGAACGGCGGAATCGGCAGGAAGAGAATGCAGATGATGCCGATGATGCCAAGGGCAAAACCGACATCGCGCAGGCTCGGGGCGACTTTTGGAAGGGGGAGTGCAGGTGGTTGCGCCATGACGATTCCGTCTCTTCATGAGAGGAGGCGGACATGCGGCCCGCCCAATTCGGATCGAGAGTTAAATGGCGAAGCTTGCGCGAAGGTGGCTCAGAGCGGTTCTACGCAATCCCGGACGCAAAACCGCTGCGCACTTTTGCTGGAATTGCTCTAGAAGCCGGATTGGATGCGCGAGAAGACCAGATTGGTGAAAATGGAGATCTGCGAGCCGGCGAAAGGTGCGGTGACGCCGACCGTGATCAGCACGGCGACGATCTTCGGTACGAAGGTCAGCGTTGCTTCCTGCACCTGGGTCAGCGCCTGGATCAAGGCAATGATGAGACCCACTGCCATCGCGACGATGACGGCGGGACCCGCGGCAATCAGGACGGTCCAGATCGCCGCCTGGAACAGATCCAATGCATCAGCTTCATTCATCCGAAGGCAACCTCATATCGCCTTGAAGCAGCCCCGCCGCGGCCGGACCACCATTGGTTGGTATCACTCGACGCATGGGCCGCTAAGGCACGCTGCGCTGTCGTATCAGGTATCGCTGCTAGGAGCCTTGTCGGCAACAGTGATTCCCGCCTGCACCAGTATATTACCGCCAGCCGTGGTCGTCGCTATGATTCCGTCGGAATAAACCTTGACGGATTCGATGGTGCCTTTGACGGTGCCGTCGGCGCTTTCCATGTATTTGCCGACGTAGCTGCTGGCCTGGGTGAGGCTCGAGCTTGCGAGCAGCGTGTCCAGCTTTGTGTTGGTCTGGATCGTCTGTTCGACCTGCGAGAAGCTCGCCAGCTGCGACATCTGCTCGCTGGCGTCGACCGGATCCGTCGGATCCTGGTTCTTCATCTGCGCGATGAGCAGTTGAAGGAAGTTGTCGTAATTCAGCGTCGCCTTCTGCTGGGCCGAGCTCGTGGAGTTCGAAGTGCCCGTCGTGCTCACGCTCGATGTGGCATCTACCGCCATGGTGCAATCTCCCTGCGAATCTGCTCGACCATTGTCGGCGGCATTTCGTGGTTGTTGAGGATACTGTCTTCGATCGTGTACAGGCCGCGGATCGCCTTGAGCGCATCGAAGGCGCGGCCCGTCGAGACGAGCGCATCAATGCGCTTCAGTTCGGCGAGGATCTCCTCGTTCTTGAAGCAGGAGAGCAGCATGGTGATCGACTTGCGGAACATCGCCGTCGAGTGGTCCTTGCCCTCAGGGTTGATGAGGATCATCTGCGCGATGAAATAGAGCTGACGCAGGGGCGTGGTGGCGCCCTCCGGCTGAAGGACGTGGTTTTCGAGAAGGAACGTCACATCATTCAGGAATTCCAGCGCGACCTTGCGGTCGACGCGCAGGACGGCGCCGTTGATGAAGATTCTTTCTCCGGCTTTCAGAGAAATTCGAAGTGTACTTTTCATTTAAGTCCATCCCTGATGATGGTGGTAACGTCGATGATGCCCTGGTAGTTATTGGACTGACGTTTTCTGATCCTGTCACATTCCTTCAATATCCAGATCGCGATCGAGATGAGATTGGCCCTGAGCTCGATCTCCAGCTGGTTGTCGGGATGTTTCAGATCCTCGATGAAGCTGATCCACACCCGGCGTGTATAAAACAGGGCTTCAATGGCTTCGCGGCCGTATTTTTCCTTTTCGCGCGCCAACGACAGCAGGTCTATGGACCGGTCAAGAACCTGCCATTCCCGCTCTTTCGCGTCGGCCACCGAGTCCTGCATGACTTCGGCATATGAGAACTGATACATTCATGCATCCTTCTTTATTGCGCGCCTTTGCTCATCAAAGGTAGTTTACAAGACTCAACTGCTGGATCTTCGAGACGATCGTGTAAGCGGTTTCAAGCTGCGTTTCCAAAGTCTTGACGAGGGTCGAGGCTTCGTAGGGATCGACACCCTGGAGATCGACCAGCTTGTTCTTGATGATGTTCGACTGGGCGTCGAGAGCGTCGTTGGACTTCTTGACGCGCTCCTGGGAAAGGCCGAGCTGGCTTGCCTGCGTTACAAGGCCGCTGGTCGCCTTCGTCGTATAGCTGATCGCCTGCTTGGACACCGTGCTCATCGCATCGCTGCTGAGGTTCTGGCCCAACAGCGCCGAGGTCATCACCGAGGCGAGCGCGAAGTAGCGCATGCCCTCGGAATTGGCGTTGGTCGAGGATTCGATCACTTCCGAGTTGCTGATGCGGCTCGTCATGTTCTGGCTCGATGCCTGCGACCAGCCGGTCGTCGAGTTGGTCCAGGCCGCCTGATTGAACATCGGCTCTACCGTCGTGGTGATGAAGGTCTCCATTTCGGCGCCGGTGAGGTCACTGACCGCCTTCGGCGGGACAAGAGCGGCGGCGTAGGCATTCAACTGCGTGACGATGGCTGCGCTCGTCGCGGTGGTCTTGTCGGTCAGCGGCTGCACGTCGGTGTTGATGCCCGAAAACAGATATTCGCCGTTCACCATGGTATTGGCGGTGTCCATCATGGTGGACAGGGCGCTGGTGGCGGACTGGATGGCGACGGTGACGCTGCCCGGATCGTGGCTGCCCTGGAGCGCCGTCAGCTTCGAAACGAGGCCGTCGCCGACGTCCTTCATCTTGGAAAGGCCGAGCTGCGAGGATTCCATGCGTGCGGTGACAAGCGAATTGCTTGCTTTGATCGAAGCTATCCTGTCGACCTCGCGGCTGAAGTCGACGCTCCTGGCGGCGTTGCCGCCGAGCGAGACACCGATATCCGCATAGACTCCCGTCGTCGCTTCCATCGTTGCCTTCGTCATCTGGTTCTGCGCCTGACGGATCGTCAACCGCATCGCGTTCTGAATGGCCGAACTTGAAATAAATGAGCTCTTCATGGCTTAACTCGCAATATCCAGCAATGACTTCAACATTTCGTCAACGGCGTTCAGGATCTTGGTCGCCGCCTTGTAGGACTGCTCTATGTCGAGGAGCAGCGTCAGCTCCTCGTCGAGGTTGACGCCGGTCTCATTGGAATAGGCTTCGTCGGAACGCGACAGCGCCGCCGAGGTGTTTTCCGCAGCCGTCGTCGCGTTGCTGCGGTACTGCTCGAGCCAGCCGAGGGAATTCGTGGCGTATTCCATGATGCTGACGTTCGAATCGATGCCCGTCGTGGCGTCGAAACCGACCGTCGTTCCCGTTGCCGGGTCAAAATCCATGTCGGAACTCATCGCCGTATAGAGGCGATCAAGTTCAGCCGTATAACCGCTGACGCCGGTAGTATTGAGGACGAGACCGGTGGCATTGATGCCGCCATCGCGCAGGCGCATCGGGTCGCCGCCCTGCGCGGTGATCACACGGCTGCTGACGCTGATGGTCGACGCCATGCCGGCAACAGCAGTGCCGCCCGTATCGACCGTGCCACCGCTCCAGGTGAAGAGGCCGGGCACATAGGTCGGGCTGGCTGCCGTGTTCTGCTCCTTGAAGAGCGAGACCAGGCCGCGTGCAATTTCATCGAGCTGCTTCTGGAAGTTCGGGGCGATCTCGTCGCGGACCTGAAGGAGAGACTGAAGGCTCCCCTGCCCTGTCGTCGTCGATCCGCTGCCGCGCGGAAGTGCCACACCGTCGACATAAACCGAATTGCCTGTAATGGTGGCATTGTAGACATCCTGAGACTTGAACGTCACCTTGCGCGGGATCGTCTCGAAGAGGATCGTCCCGTCAGACGTGCTCAGCACCATGTCGTTGTTGTCGCGCGTCGTCGCGTTGACGCCGACGATCTGCGAAATCTGCTTGAGAGCCTTCTCGCGTTCGTCGAGGGCGCCGGATGCATCCGCACCCGAGGCTGTGGCGGTCTTCACCGCGTTATTGGCCTTCTCGAAGTCACTGAGGAGCGTATTCAGCTTATCGACGTCGGTGGCGATCTGCTTGTCGGCGGTGGCGCGGACGTCCTGAACGGATTGCGAGGCATTGTTCAGCGAGTTGGCAACGTCCTGAGCGGCGGTGATGGCGCCCTGAGCGGCGACAGTGCTGCCCGGCGTCGTGCGGAAAGCTTGAAGCTTCTGCTGGAAAACACCGAGATAGGTGGATGGCGACGTTTCGTAGTCGTTGCCACCCATGATCGACTTGAGGTCTTCGAGACCGCCGAGCAAAGCCTGCTGGGCGCTGTCCTGAGAGGATGTCTTCAGGTACTGGCGCAGCAGCGCATCTTCCTGCGCCCGGTCGATCTTGACGACCTGGGCACCATTCAAGGACGTGGTGAGCATCGCCTGCCGGCGCACGTAATCTTTGTTGCCCGCATTCGAGATATTGTTCGATACGACACTGCTCTGCGTKCCGGTATTGTTGAATATGCTCTGTGCGGTATTAAGTGCGGATGTGAGCGACATGGCTTACCCGGTACCTTGCTTATCTCTTGAGGTTGACGAGGACGTCCATAATGTCGGACCCCGTCTGGAAGACCTTGGAATTGGCGGTATAGCTGCGCTGCGATTCGATCATCTCGGTCAGCTCGCCGGCGAGGTCGACGTTCGAACCTTCGAGAGCGCCTGATTTGATAGTGCCGAGACCGTTGGTCTGCGGGAAGCCGGTGACGGTGACGCCGGACTGGCCGTTGGCGCTGTAGACGTTGCCGCTCATCAGCGTCAGCTTGTCGGGGCTCGCGACGTTGGCGAGCGGAATCCGATAGAGCGGCTTGGTGCTGCCGTCTTCATACTTGGCGTAGACGATGCCGTCGCCGTCGATCGTGACGTCCTTCACCGGGGTCGCGGCCTGGCCGTTCGGCGTACCGGTACCAGAGAAGTCGGCGCCGAGCTGCGTGAAGCCGGACAAATCCATGGCGATCGTCTGGCCGGTCACCGTATCGACGATGTTAACGGCGCCGCTCGAGGTCATCTTGCCGTTGGCGTCGAAGGTGAGCGTTCCGGTACCGACAGCGCCACCGGCGGTGTAGGGGAAGGAGGTTGTTCCGCCGACCGCCGCATTGGCGTTGCGGAACATCGCCACTTCCCAAGTGGCAGCCGTAGCGGGCGTTGCCGGCGGCGGCGTAACGACTGATTGCTTCGTGAAGTAGAAGTCGTACATCACCTTGTTGCCGAGGCGGTCATAGGCGACCATCGAGACCTTCTTGGTGTCGGTCGTCGTGGTCGCGGCGTTGGCGCTCGGCAGCGTCGCAGGAGCGACCGGAGCGATCTTGGCGTTGGAATCGAGATTGCCCTTGAAGACACCCGATGTCGAGGCGATGGCGGTCAAGCCATCCTGGTTAACGTTGACGGGAACGAGGCCATCGAAGCCGTTGACGACGACGGCAGGAGCGCCGGAGTCGTAGGAATAACCCATCAGCTGAAAGCCGGCGGCGTTGACGAGGTTGCCTTCGTCGTCCTTGGTGAAGTCGCCGGCGCGGGTCAGAACCGGCGTGCCGTCCGCACCCTGAACGATGAAGAAGCCATCGCCCGAGATAGCAAGATCGGTACCCGAAGTGGTGTAGGAAATGTCGCCCTGGTCGGAGACGGCTTGGCGGACGGAGGTCTGAACGCCGCCGGAATTGTAGTTGCCGCCCGAGGAGGGCAGAACCAGCGACGAGAAGCTCGTCGACACAGCCTTGTAACCGGTGGTGTTAACGTTGGCGATGTTGTCGGCGACGGTGCTGAGGCGGTTGGCCTGCGCGTTCATCCCCGATACTGCCGTCTTCATGCTGCCGAAAATGCTCATCTGAAAACCTCGTTTTACCTGTTATGCACGAGAGTATTTGTCGGGCCTTGCGTGAAGCTGTCTGTCATGGCGAGTTGCGAGGCCAACTTTTAGGTTCAGCCGGACGCCGCCGCCCGGCCGAGAAAATCAGGCCCAATCAATGCAGTAGCCGAGGAAGCGCTTGGAATCGACCGGATCGACGCCGAGCTTTTTGCGCAGCTTCTTGCGCAGCTTCGAGATGTGGCTTTCGACGACGTTCTCCTCGACCTCTTCATCGAAGATGCCGTAGATGGCGTTGAAAATCTGGGTCTTGGTGACCCGGCGACCGCGATTGGCGATCAAATATTCAAGGATGCGGCGCTCGCGCCGGGGAAGCGCGAAGACTTCGCCGTTGATCTCGGGGTCACGGCCATCCGAGAAGACGCGGATCCCGCCGATCTCTGTGTAATTGGTGATTGCCTTCAGCCGGCGCCGGATCGCAGCCGCCCTAGCGAGGATCTCGCGGGGATGCACCGGTTTGCGCACCACGTCGTCCACGCCGCAGTCGAACAGCGCAAGGGTGTTTTCGAGCGAGTGCTGGTCGCTGACCGCAATCACCGGCGCCATCGACCGATCCCGGATCGCCCGGGGCAGTTCGAAGTTGCGCTGGCCCTGACCGATCAGGAAGGCCTCGACTGCAGCTATATCGGAATCGGCGGCGGTCTGTACCCACTCGCCGAATTCCGCTGGATCAAAGCCGGTGGAGGGAATGCCCTCACGACCAAACAGAGATGTGTATCCATCTTTCACGAGCTCACGCTCATCAACCACTACGATCATTCGTCCGCCTCCGAATCAGTGTGGCACTTCGATGATCTATGGGTACGAATCGCACGAATCGGCGACAACTCGTTAAAGTTAATGGCAGAAACTAATAATTGATTAAGATCTGGGTAGCGATTTGATCTATATCTAGTGGGTGCACTTATTTATGCACACCAAAATTTCGTGGAAAAGTTAACGGTCCGTTAATTATGGCTTGCGCACAGGATTCACGCCGGATTCCTGCCACATTGTGACACAGTTTCGTCACAATACGCCTCTTCTATCTTTGGTTGAATCAATTTTGACAAAAGTTACTCGCATTGGGAGTCCACTTGCCGTAGCCCGTGGCGACCAGATTGGCGATGACGCGGCAGACATATTGCTTCTGTGCCGGATTGTTGTTGGGGCCGGCATGGTATCTAGCTACCGCCATCGTCCATGTCTCATGACGGTCATGCAGGTTGCGGAGGAATTTCGCAGCATATTCCACGTTGCGATGCGGGTCGAACATCTCCTCGGCGGAGCGGAAATTCTCGCCGTGAAAGTAATGGTTGATCTGCATGCAGCCGATATCGATGAGCTTCGCGCCGCTGTTGCGGGCGACATCGAACTGCCTCAACGCGTCCTGCTCCGAGGGCGGAAAGATCGCTTTGCCTTCGACGTTCATGGCATAGGGATAGAGCGAGCCCTTGCGGCCGGTTTCCGTCAGGCCGACCGAATAGAGGATGCCTTCCGGGATGCCATACTTGGCCGCTGCCGACTGGATCTCGCGCTCGCAGGCGCCGGTAGAAGCGGCCGCCTCAGAGGTAAACGCCGCCAGTGCCGCTGCTACCGCCAGCACGAGCGTCTTCAATACCCGTCTCGCCTGCGCCATTGAAGCCTCCGTCCGTCCGCTGTGCCGTCTGATTGTGGCGCTCGCGCGCCTCGCCGCCCTGCCCCTGCTGGGTGAGCGACTGCTGCTGGGAGGCCTGGCTGCCCGCCTGGTTGCCGGCGTCGGAACGCTCGACCGGCGCCATGCTGATGGTGACGTTTTCGACCGCGTAGCCCTGGCTGCGCAGAGCTTCGAGAATCTTGCCGTGATCCTCCTTCATTTGACGGTAAGCCGCCCCGGTTTCGACCTTAAGGTCGACGTTCAGTGCGTCGCCGGACAGCCGCATGGTGGCCGTCACCAGACCGAGGTCGAGCGGGTTCATCTGGATCTTCAGCGTATTGACCACCTTGCCGGTGCTCGTCCATTCCGCTGCGTTGGAGAGCGCCGAGCTTGGCTCCATGGCGCGCGCCCATTCGGAATCCCCCGAGAGAGCAGCGGTCACGGCGGCGGAATTCGAATTCTGCATCAGGCCGATATAGCGGCGCGATTCCAGCACCGAAACGTTTTCGACATCGGCTTTCTTCGAGCCATCCTTCGCTCCGGCCTGATCGGTACCGATGTGAACATCCATCGACACGCCGCGGCCATCGGCGCGGCTGATCCTGAATGTCTTGCCATCGGCGGCTTCGGCATTCTCCGCTCCGGGAACCTTGATGTCATCCGCCTTGCCGCTCTCGATGTTGCTGCTGACCGCCGCCAGGGCGTCGGACGCATGGCCGCCCATCTTGGCGTCGAGCTTCTTGTCGGCCGTTCCAGCCTCATCGACCTTGGAGACGTGATGCGCGGCTACGGCCGCCGGCAAAGTCACTGCACCATCGGCAGGTTCCTGCTTCAGCAAGCCGAGAACATCCGAAATGCCGCCGTCATCGTCATCGCTGGTCTTGTCCGTCTCGGTTTCCAATGCGTCGCCCTTGGCGTGCTTGGCGCCCTTGGCGGCCGGAGCGACCTCATCTGCGGAACGGTCCTTCGGATCGAGCTTGCCCAAGCCGAGATCGGCCGGCACTTTGACCTCAGCCTTTGCGGGTTTTGCCGCGACCTTGTCGACACTGGCGATCATTGCCGGCTGAACATCAGCCTGCGCCTTCAGCGCGGCGTCGCTAAGATCGATCAATGGCTTTGCGCTGCTGCGGCCGCGGATCGTCTGCGCCAAGTTGTCGGCGCTTCCATCGGCAACCACGCCCTGATCCGGCTGCGCATCGTCGGGCTCATCATTGGCGGTACCGCTGCTCGCCTTGGCCAGCGCGTCGGAGAAGCCGTTCTTTTGGCCGGCGGCATCGTCTTTTCCGGCCGGTCGCGCGGATTTCGCAATCGCGGCGGACTCCGCACCGGGGGCTCCGCCCGAGACGCTCATATCCATCATTGTTCGTTGCCTTCCTGCGCCAGAAGACCGTCGATCTCGTCGAGCTTGGATCGATTGGTCGTCACAAATGCGTTGAATGAGGGGTCGGTATCCTGGCTCTGGCCAGTCGATGCCACACCTCCCGGAACAGGCTCGGGAAGCGCGCCTGGCGCTTCCGATTGCGTGGCTATTGCCACAGCCTTTTCAGAAGTGATTTCTTGATGATCAGTGTTAGGGTTGGAGGCTTGCGTCAAGCTTGCCGGGTCGGGAGCGCGCAGGATCTGCTCGGCAACGGATCGCGCGGCCTCCTGCAGCGCCTGATCCCGCGGCGAAAGTGTGTTGCCGTCGATGCCGCTGACATTCTTCGCCGCCTGGTCGATATCCTCTGTGGGAAGGCCGGCCATGCCGCCATAGAAATCCGCGAGCGGACCGAAGGCATTGTCGGTGCCGGCGCCAAGCGATTGCACCCGTCCGACCGCCATGCGCGCCAGCTCCGGCTTGCCTGATATCGCGGCGGCGCGGGCGATGCGCAGATAGACCTCGCGCTGGCGCGGAGCGTCCATGAAGGAGAGGATATCGACGACGTCCTGCGGTTTCACGTCGTGATCGTGGCCGACGACGAGCGTGACGAAAAGATCGGCGAACTGGCTGGCATAGGGCGAATGCAGGAAGCGTCTGACATAACGCTGCGAATAGGCCATTCCCTTGTCGAGCATGCCCTTGTCGACGCAGATGGCTACGGAGCGGCGCAACGCCGCTTCCTCGACGATCGTACCGGGTGCTGCAAGACGCGCCTGGTCGTAGAGATCCAGCGCGTCTGTCGGTTTCGTCGCGATCAGCACGTTGCCGCCGATCAGCGCAAGGTAGGGGCCGATCTTCTTGTCGCGATATTCCCTGGCCGTCTCCTCCAGCGTCTTGGCGACAAGCAGCCCCTTGCCGCTCAGATATTTGCGCAGCACATCGGTGACGCGGTTGTCGAAATAGCCGTTGACGTCGTGGGCGATCAGATATTCGAGCGTCTGGGGATTGCCGCCGCTCATCGCGTAGATCAGCGCTGCGTCGACATTGCGGTCGTCGTCGAACGTCGAAGGATCGACAGTGCGCAACCGCTCGTCGATCGTGCCCAGCATGAAGCGCTGCATCTCGCCGGCCGAATGATCGCCGCTGACGACGGAATCCTGCACGAATTGCAGCGACCGCAGCATCTTGTACGGCGCGAGATCATCCGGATCCTGTGCATTGCCTGCTGCCGGCGAAAGCATCGCCAGGCCAAGGGCCACAAATCCGACGTAGCGATGCTGCCGACGCGCCATTCGACTATCCTTGATCCGCCTGCACCAGAATCTCGATCCGGCGGTTGGTCGCGTTGAACGGGTCAGACGGCAGCTTCAGCCGACGGTCGGCGAAGCCGGAAACCTGGGAGATGCGTTTCTCGTCGAGCCCTCCGCGCACAAGCATGTAGTAGGCGCTCTGGGCGCGATCCATCGAAAGCCGCCAATTCTCGTTCTGCGTGCCCTTATACTGGCGCCCGTCCGTGTGGCCGCGGATGGCGATCGCACCACCCCTCGCCTTCAGGATCGCGCCGATCYTTTCCATGGCGAGCACCATCTCCTGGCGCGGAACCGCAGAACCGATATTGAACATCGAATCGTCGGTCTGGTCGGAGATGCTGACCAGCAATCCGCCCTCGGACGCCGTCACGGTCAGGCCTTCGGCGAGCTTGCCAGCGACACCGCCGATCTGCTGGGCGATCTGGGCCTGCAGCTGCTCGGCTTCCTTCTTCTGCTGCTGCTCGGTCTCGGAGGCACTCTTGTCCGCATCCTTCTGATGATCGGCGTCTTTCTGAGCTTCGGCCTTCTTGTCCTCAGGCGACTTGCCGTCCTTGGCTTCGACCGCACCCTTGGTTTCCTTGGTTTCCTTGGTTTCTTTGGTTTCCTTGGCCGCCTTCTGATCGGTGGTCAGCGGTATCGGCTGCATATCCTCGACCTTGGCGATCTCGCTTGTCTCGCTCTCGACCGCCTGCTGGTCGTCGCTCTTGCCGGGCGGCAACGTCTTGCCGGCTGTCGTGACCTCGACCTGCTTCGTCCAGAAATCCGGATCGAAGGGATCACGATAGGCCTCGCCGCCGTCGGCGCCGGTGGCCGGGCCGGAATCGGCGGCACCGCCGTCACCCTTGGCGCTGACGTTGGCCTGCTGGCCGACCTCCTGGGCGATCTCGGCCAGAACCGAATACGGATTTTCGAAGAAATCGGCCTCGGAATAATTGGTTTGGTCGCCTGATGTCGATGTCTGATCGTCACCATCGGCCGCAGCCTTGCCGTCGTTCGGATCTTCTTCCTTCTGCTTCGACTTCTCCTGCTTCTCTTCGCCCTCGGCGTTGTCGACGGGCTTCTTCAGGCCCTTCTCGGTGGGCTTTTCGTCGGAGAGTTTGATCGGATTGAAATAGGTCGCGACCGACGCCTTGGTCTCCTCGTTGGCGGCATTGACCAGCCACATGACCAGGAAGAACGCCATCATCGCCGTCATGAAGTCGGCATAGGCAATTTTCCACGCACCGCCATGGGCGCCATCGTGATCACCGCCGCCATGTCTCTTGACGATGATGATCTCGTTCTTGCCGTGGTGGTGGTTTTCGCCTTCGCTCATTCGAGAACTTTCTTCAAGCTGGCTGCCCAGGCGGACATACGGGTGACGATGACGGATTCACCGATTTCGACGGCGAGATCGATATCGTCGGTCTCAATGTGGCGAACCGCCCCGGCATGTTCGCCGAGCTCGGCCTTCACTATGTCGAAAAGCCGGGTCGGCCCCCTGACGACGATCGCTCCGGCCGCGCCTTCGAGGATCGCGTCGCGCAGCAGGGCCGCGAGGCTTTCGGCAGCCTTGGCGGCGAGCGCGTCCGTCATCACAGGCGCGATGGCGGCGGCGGCGCCGGCGCTGACCAGCTGCGCAACCTCTTCGGCGATATCGCGGATGCGGGATGCAATGACCGCCGCCGCCTCGACTTCGTAGCGAAGCTTCAGTTCCTCGAGTTCACGCGCATGGACCTCCGCCAGCGTCCGCGCCTCGAGTTCGTATTTGTCAGTCAATTCCGCGGTCGCAGCGGCATGACCTTCCGCATAGGCTTCGCGGCGCTCTGCCTCGATATCGATCGYCGGTTCGCTCGGCATTTCGGGGAATGCGTCGCCGCCGAAATCATCCATGTCGAGGATCGGCGCTGACGATTCCGGTTCACCGAAATCCTTCAAATACCGGGAAAGCGAAATGCTCATAAAAAACCATCCAGCATTCGGGAGGCATGCAACATGCCCGCCCCCGCTCAAAGTGACCTTGCGCGCCGCCATCCCCTTCGAAACGGACAAGGGCCTGACCTTGCGCCGGCACGGATTCGGACGATGCCTTCATGCCGGAAACTAGGAAGTCAAACTTGCGCGAGGATGAATGGTGCCGCCGCCACCCGTGATCGCGCCCGCCACTATTCCAGCAGGATCAGGATCTTGCTTGCGGCCGTGTTGAGGATCGAGATCGCTTCGACGGCCATTTGTTTCTGGGTTTCGATCGCCTTCTGCCGAATCGAAGCCTCGTCCATGTCGGTATCGACGAGCGCACCGACGCTCTTGTCGATCGAATCGGACAGATCGGCGGTATAGTCGATCTGATCATCGATGCGCGTCTTCATCACCCCGATGGACGCGGCCGTCGTCGTCAGCGAGGAGAGCAGCGCGTCGGTGACGTCAAGCATGTCGGTGAGTTGTGCATCGGTCGTGGTTTTGCCAATCGCAATTTCCGTACCTGTCGCCGGCGTGGTGGAGTTAGCGTTCAGCAGATAATAGTTCCGCGACGTCGTGCCGCTGTTATTGATCGCATTGGCATCGACCGGCTTGGTCAGCAGGCCGCCGCTGGCATTGTTCTTGTCGATGAGGATGGTCTGCGAGGATGGGAAATCGATGGTCTGGGCCTGATATTCGCCGGTCGGAGCGCGCACGAAACCCGAGATCACCTGCCATGTCGGCGGCGCAGCGGTGTCACCGTTCAACAGCCAGTTTTCACCCGCAAACGACGTCGATTCGACGACGGTCTGCAACTGCTCTTTGTATTCGCTGATCTCGGCGTTGATCTTGTCCTTGTCGGCGCCAGGCTCTCTTGCCGAAACCAGCTTGGCGCGAATCTGGCCGATGAGATCGATCGCCGAGTCCATCGCCGTGTAGGTCGCATCCACCTTGGCAGCGCCGAGACCGAGCGCATCTCCGATCGTTCCGAGATTGGTGCTGTCCGAACGCATGACGGTTGCGACCGACCAGTAGGACGCATCGTCGGCGGCCGTCTCGATACGATATCCCGAGGACACCTGCTGTTGGGTCTGGTTGGCTTCTTTGTTGATGCTGCGCAGCACCGCAAGCGCATTCACCGCGGCCGCGCTGGTAATCTTAACGGTCATCGACAGGTCTCGGAATCGGGGTGAAAGGGCAGGCCGGATTACCGGCGGCGACTGAAGTGGCGTCATGCCTCCGGCAGAGTTTCTACCGGCGTGTCGCAAAAGCAAATCAACTCGAGGC
This sequence comes from Rhizobium sp. P1_E1, assembly GCF_056406015.1. NCBI lineage: Bacteria > Pseudomonadati > Pseudomonadota > Alphaproteobacteria > Hyphomicrobiales > Rhizobiaceae > Rhizobium > Rhizobium sp. P1_E1. The sequence goes on from NZ_JBFUAY010000057.1 coordinate 19,156, forward strand.
GAAGTTAACTCGATACCAACCTGTTGGGCAAGAGCGCAGCACTGAGCCTGGCGCAGCGATCGAAATGTCGACCAAAGCATTGATATAAAAGAAAGAACCGCGCCATTTCGGGCGCGGTCCGGGAGGCTTTGCGCTTGCTGCCAGACGGTGGCGCAAGATTCGGTCCAGCTTCAGCGCCAGATTTAGCTGCGGAACAGCGTGAGGATGTTCTGAGCGCTGGAGTTGGCGATCGACAGCGACTGGATGGCCAGCTGCTGCTGCGTTTGCAGCGCCGTCAGCTTGCTCGATTCCTCTTCCATGTCTGCATCGACGAGGCGGCCGACGCCCGAGTCGATCGAGTCGCTGAGCGCGCCGACGAAGTTTTCCTGCAGCTCGATGCGAGTGGAAATCGAGCCGAGCTGCGATGCAGCCTTGGTCATGGCATCCAGGCCGGCCTCGATTGACGTCAGGGCCATGGAGATCTCAGCCGAGCCGAAAGTGCTGATGTCCATCGAGTAGATCGAGCCGATCGTACCAGATGATGTGCCGAGAATGCCGGAGCTCGTCTCGATCGTGCCAGTCGAGGTCATGCCGAAGAGGACGTTGCCCGCGGAGCTCGAGTTCAGAATGTAGTCCGTTGTCTTGACCGAGACATTGCCGTTGCCATCGCGCACGAAGGTGGAAACGACGCTCTTGGTGCCGTCAGCGCCGGCAACCCAGTTTTCACCGGAGAAGGAAGCCGATTGCGCGATGCTCAGAAGCTGCTGCTGCAGCTGGCTGATTTCTTCCTGAATCTTGGTTTTGTCGACGCCCTTTTCGGTCGCGGCGACGATCTTCGCCTTGATTTCGCTGATGACGTCGATGGCGCTGTCCATCGCGGAGTAAGCGGTGTCGACCTTGGCGGCGCCGAGGCCGAGAGCGTCGGAAACGGCGGAAAGTGCCTTGTTGTCCGAACGCATGGTCGTTGCGATCGACCAGTAGGCGGCGTTATCGGCTGCCTTTTCGACGCGGTAACCCGACGATACGTGGTTCTGCGTCGTTTCTAGGCTGTCGTTGATTCCGCGGAGTGTCTGAAGAGCGGCCATCGCCGCGACGTTCGTCAAAATGCTGGTCATGAAATGATTGCCCCTTGTTGGCAAATGGAAAAAAGGGACATTCCGGGAAGCTACCGGGAACGGGGATCAGCCTCATGCCTGTTAACCGGTTCTTAAATTTGGTTAACTCGCCGTCTCGTTGACCGCAGAAGACAGCATTATGGTTAATCAACAGTTAACGGAAATTAAAAAAGCCGCGCTCCATTGAAGCGCGGCTCGATTCCGAGATGCCCGCCGGAGACCGGCGGGCCGATATTTCCGAGGGTTATTAGCCGCGGAACAGCGTGAGGATGGTCTGCGAAGAGGAGTTCGCGATCGACAGCGACTGGACAGCCAGCTGCTGCTGGGTCTGCAGGGCGCTGAGCTTGGAGGACTCTTCTTCCATGTTGGCGTCAACGAGACGGCCGACACCGGAGTCGATCGAGTCGCTGAGGGCGGACACGAAGTTTTCCTGCAGCTCGATGCGCTTGGAGATCGAGCCGAGCTGAGCGCCGGCGCTGGTCATGGCCTTCAGAGCCGATTCAACGTTGGTCAGAGCGGACTGGATCTCGCCGAGGGTGAAGTTGGTGATGTCCATTGCGTAGACAGAACCGGTCGCACCATTCGAAGTACCGAGGATACCCGTGGAGGTTTCGACCGAGCCGCCGCTCATGCCGAACAGAACGTTGCCCGTGGAGCTGTCGTCGAGAACATAGTCGGTCATCACGACCGAAACGGCGTTGGAGCCATCGCGGACGAACGAGGAGACGACGTTCTTGGTGCCGTCAGCGCCGGCAACCCAGTTTTCACCGGAGAAGGAAGCCGACTGCGCGATGCTCATCAGCTGCTGCTGCAGCTGGCTGATTTCTTCCTGGACCTTGGCCTTGTCGACGCCGTTTTCAGTCGCGGCAACCAGCTTGGCCTTGATGTCACCGACGACATCGATGGCGCTGTCCATGGCGGAGTAAGCGGTGTCGACCTTGGCAGCGCCGAGGCCGAGAGCGTCGGAAACGGCGGAAAGTGCCTTGTTGTCCGAGCGCATGGTCGTTGCGATCGACCAGTAAGCAGCGTTGTCCGAAGCCTTGCCGACGCGATAGCCGGACGAAACGTGAGCCTGGGTTTCCTGGAGACCTTGGTTGATGCCACGGAGAGTCTGGAGGGCTGCCATTGCAGCGTTATTGGTGTTGATGCTCGTCATAGTTTRCTTGCCCCTTGTTGGCAGATCTTAAGAAGGGACATTCCGGATTTTCGGCCGGCCCACAGCGATCAGCATCATGCCTGTTAACCATCTCTGTTAAGGTTAACTCGCCGTTTCGATGGGCCTAGAAAACAGCAAGATGGTTAAGGAAAGCTAAATCGAGATCGGAAATTATTCAAAAATATCTGAGGCTTAGAAGGATTTTCATTAACCTTATATTAAAACATTTCGCGGCCGGGGATGACCCGGCCGCGAAACTTGGAAACCTTGTGCCGACCGGTCTTAGCGGAAGAGCGACAGGATGTTCTGCGAAGAGGAGTTCGCGATCGACAGCGACTGGATCGCCAGCTGCTGCTGGGTCTGCAGGGCGCTGAGCTTGGAAGATTCTTCTTCCATGTTGGCATCGACGAGACGGCCGACACCGGAGTCGATCGAGTCGCTGAGAGCAGACACGAAGTCGTCCTGGGCGTCGATGCGGCTGGAGAGCGAACCGAGAGCAGCGCCGGCGCTGGTCATGGCCTTCAGAGCCGCTTCAACGTTGGTCAGAGCCGACTGGATCTGGCCGGCGGTGAAGTTGGTGATGTCCATCGCGTAGATCGAACCGGTCGCACCACTCGAAGTGCCGAGGATACCGGTGGAGGTTTCGACCGAACCGCCGCTCATGCCGAACAGAACGTTGCCCGCAGAGCCGCTGTCGAGAACGTAGTCGGTCGTGGTGATCGAAACGGCGTTGGAGCCGTCGCGGACGAACGAGGAGACGACGCTCTTGGTGCCAGAGGCGCCGGCAACCCAGTTTTCGCCGTTGAAGGAAGCCGACTGAGAGATGCTCAGGAGCTGCTGCTGCAGCTGACCGATTTCTTCCTGGACCTTGGCCTTGTCGACGCCGTTTTCAGTCGCGGCAACCAGCTTGGCCTTGATGTCGCCGACGACATCGATGGCGCTGTCCATGGCGGTGTAAGCGGTGTCGACCTTGGCAGCGCCTACGCCGAGAGCGTCGGAAACGGYGGAAAGTGCCTTGTTGTCCGAGCGCATGGTCGTTGCGATCGACCAGTAAGCAGCGTTGTCCGAAGCCTTTTCAACGCGGTAACCAGAAGAAACGTGGTTCTGCGTGTTGTTGAGGCTCTGGTTAACGCTACGCAGCGTCTGGAGAGCGGCCTGCGCGGAAGTATTGGTGTTAATGCTTGTCATAAGTCTGTCCCCTGGAAAACTAGATACAAAAGGAGGACATACCGGACTATAGTACCGGCGATGACGGACCAGCTTCATGCTACTCGGCGCCTTTTTTGTTTGGCCCAAACCCGTCATGTCCAGGGCAATCTCGCAGCCAATGCTTGCCAACTCCTTAAAAATACAGGCCCCAGGCCGGCTCCTCGCAGGGGATAGTTAATGCTTGCTGAATATATTCCTTGGCACTCTAATTCTCTTGAAAACCAAGCGTTTTCCCTAGGCAAAAGTCGGCATTTCCCCTCGAAAACAGAGGTTCACCAAGCGCACCGGTTTCAAGCAAGCTTCGAATGCCAATGTGGCAGGCGCCGGGATAGCACCATCGGACCGATCCGCCCGTTTTTGCGGAGGACGGCCTGTCCGTGCCTCGGCGGTCGACGCCAGAACATTTCCTTCACGGAGTTGGGTTTTGAACAGCAAAGTTTCGTTCTCTGCGGCATCCAAGGATTACCAGATGGGCCGCTACACACAGTCCTTGGCAACGCTCAACCAGCTGATGGATATTCAGCAGGACGCCAAGACCTATGCGCTGCTGGCCAAGAACCTCGTGCAGCTCGGCTTCAAGGCCGATGCCGCGAAAGCCTATGGCCTGGCCGGCAACTGCGAAGGACCGAACTCCTACGAATACCAGAAACAGGCGGCCAAGCTGCACTACGAGACCGGCAGCGAGGACGATGCTCTGCTGATCGCCATGCGAAACCTTAGCAAGGCGCAGGAAGACCCGGAACTCGCCTTCATCATCACCGCGATCTATCTGAAGCGGCAGCAGCGGGATATCATCCGCCCGTTCAAGACGGTGCTGTCGCAGAGCGCCAATCCCGATCATATGCGCCTGGCAGCCCTGCTACTGAGCGACGATCTGAACGATGCAACCAACCAGAGCCTCTCGCGCAACCTCTTCAAGCGGTTTCCAGGCAATCTTGCATTCCGCTTCCTGCATCTGGTTTTCGCCCGCGAATTCAATGAGTTCGAAGAGGCAAGCAAACATCAGGCGGTGATCGATGCCTCACTCGCAAAGGGCGATGTCGAGATCCTGCGCAAGGATAACCCGTTCTATCATCTGCACTGGTGCGGCAACGAGGATTTCAACCGATATGCGACGATCGGCACCACCCCCCTCAACCCGGAACGGGTGGCCCTCCGCCGCAACCAGCCGCACAGCTGGTCGGACAAGATCCGGATCGGCTACATGTCATCGGACTTCTGGGATCGCCACGCCACGATGAAGCTCTTGCAGCGCATCCTCGAACTGCACGACAAGGACCGGTTCGAGGTGACGCTCTTCTGCCATACTGGCCCTGAATACCTCAAGCACAACAATACCGATCGCAGCCGCTGGGGCCGGATCGTTACTGTTCATGGCTTCTCCGACCAGGGGATGCTGGCGGCGGTGCGCGAGCATAATATTGACATCATGGTCGACCTGAAGGGCCATACTTCGGGCAGCCGCGCGTCGGCCTTCAATTTGCCGCTCGCGCCGGTGCATGTCGGCTGGCTCGGTTTCCCCGGCAGCACGGTCAATATCGATCTCGACTACGTCATCGGCGACCATTCGGTATTGCCCGAGGTGGCGAAGCCCTTCTACCATGAGAAATTCTGCCGGCTGCCGGAGAGCTACCAGCCGAACGACCCGATGCATCGCCCGAAGCCACGCCCTGTCACCCGCGAGCAGCTCGGCCTGCCGGAAGACGCCTTCATCTTCGCGTCCTTCAACGGCAACCGCAAGATCACGCCGGAGACGATCGACAGCTGGTGCCGCATCCTCAAGCGCGCGCCGAACAGCGTGCTCTGGCTGATGGCGAACACGCCGCGCAACCAGGCGAACCTCTTGAAGCAATTCCAGGCGGCGGGGATCTCCGCCAAGCGGATCATCTTCTGCCCGCGCGCGCCCTACGAAGAGCACATCGACCGTCAGCAGGCGGCCGACATCGGCATCGACACCTTCCCCGTCAACGGCCACACGACCACTTCGGAGCAGCTCTGGGGCGGCCTGCCGGTCCTGACCGTCAAGGGCACCAACTTCGCCTCACGCGTCAGCGAGAGCCTGCTCAGGGCCATCGACCTGCCCGAACTCGTGGCAAGCGACCTGCAGGCCTATGAGGATCTTGCCGTCGAACTGGCGCAGAATCCCGCGCGGATCGCGCAATACAAGGCGCATCTCAAGGAGAAGCGTTATATCGCGCCGCTCTTCGATGCCGAACGGTTCTGCGACCATCTGGAGCAGGCCTATGAAATCATGGCCGAGCGTGCCAAGCAGGGTCTTGCACCCGATCACATGGACATTCCGGCGCTGCCGCCGCGCACGGCGCCGTTCGCGGCCGAGTGAGGTTCGATCCGCACTCCGTTGCGCGTCGGTTCAGACGCGCAACGGGCGCTGCAGCACTTTGGGATGGCTGCATAGTTAGAAACCCGCCGGAGCGATCCGGCGGGTTTTCTCATTGGCGAATATCAAGCAGCGGCAGCCGGTCAGAGCAATTCCAGGAAAAGTGCGAAGCGGTTTTCCGTCCGGAATTGCGTAAAAACAAAAGGATAGAGCGGTTCTGCGCTTCCGTTAAAAGCTGAACCGCTCTAGCTGAACGAGCGCACCAGGCTGCCGACGAGCAGGTTCCAGCCGTCGATCAGCACGAAGAAGAGAATCTTGAAGGGCAGCGAGATCGAGGTCGGCGGCAGCATCATCATGCCCATCGCCATGGTGATTGTGGCAACGATGAGGTCGATGACGAGGAACGGCAGCACGACGAGGAAGCCGATCTCGAAGCCGCGGCGAATCTCAGAAATCATGAAGGCGGGGATCAGCACGCGGTAGTCGATCGGATTGGTCGTCTGGATATTCTGTCCGCGTTCGCGCGCCAGATCKACGAAGAGCGCCAGATCCTTGTCGCGGGTATTGGCCGCCATGAAGGTGCGGAAGGGTTCGGCGATACGCTGGACCGCCTCAGTCTCGTTGATCTGATTGGCAAGCAGCGGCTGCACGCCGTTCTGCCAGGCCTGATCAAAGGTCGGCGACATGACATAGAAGGTCATGAACAGCGACAGCGACAAAAGGATCATGTTGGAAGGCGTCGAGGAGAGGCCCATCCCTGAGCGCAGGATCGAGAAGGCGATGATGAAGCGCGGGAAGCTCGTCACCATGATCAGGATGCCCGGCGCGACCGAAAGAATAGTCAGCAGGCCGAATGTGCGGATGATCCAGGCGGCGACGGAGCCATCGACCGGCACATTCAACAAGTCAGTCGGCAGCTGCTGTGCCACCGCCAGTTCCGGTACCGCCATCATGGCGGCAAGGAAAACTATGAGACGAATCATTCGATGACAAATGTCCTGAACATGATCTTCGATACCCGCCCTTGCGAGCGAAGGTCAACACGTTCCTGTATGTCATCCTTGAGATATTGAAAGCCGCGCGGCCCCTCGATCTGCTGAAGGGAAACGGTTCTGATATAGGCGAGGATATCCTGATGAATATCCTCGGAAACCTTGACATCCGGCGGCCCGTTGAACAGCAGCGCGACTTCGAGTCGCACCCAGTTTTCCGAGGGGTAGGCGAGGTTCGAGGTGATCGGCTCGAGCTGGACGACGTTGTTGGCCTCGGTCGAGATGCGCGCCAGACCTTCCTCGGCCTTTTTCTTGGCCTCGGCATCCTTGGCCTGCTCGACCTCCTTGGCACCCTTGATGTTGGGCGCGACGATCGTGCCGACCGCCCAGCCGCCGCCGGCGCCGAGCAGGGTCAGGACGACGACGCCGATGATCGTCATCAGCGTGCCGGATTTCTTCGGTTGACCTGCGCTTGCGTCTGGCTCTGCCATCGTCGTTCAGCCTCAAAGCGGCGAGAAAAGATCGACGGCCTGCTGGCCGCGCGGAGGCTGCTGCACTTCCATCAGGCGGCCGCGGCCACCATAGGAAATGCGGGCTTCGGCGATCTTGTCGTAGGAGATCTGGTTTTCGGCATTGACGTCCTGCGGACGAACGATACCAGCAACGTTCAGGATGCGCAGTTCCTGGTTCAGGCGGACTTCCTGCGAGCCCGATATGACGAGGTTGCCGTTCTCGAGAATGCCGGTGACGACGGCGGCGACCAGAAGGGTGAGCTTGTCGGTGCGCTCGATCTTGCCCTTGCCGTCGGTGCTGGTATCGGAGCCATAGGTCAGATCGGTCTTGGACTCGGGCGTCCAGCCGAAGATCTGGGCGTTGACGTCCCAGTTCATGCCGCTCGAATTCTTGCGGCTGCGGTTGGTCTCGTTGTCGAAGGAGCCCTTGTCATTGATCTGGATGTCGACGGTCAGGATGTCGCCGACGTTGAGCGCGCGCGCATCCTTGAAGAGAGCGGCCTGCGAATCGCTCCACAGCGAGTAGCCCTGCGCCACGGCGCGCGGCTGCTTCGGATAGAGCGCCATCTGCGGCGTCTGACCGTAGGCAAGACCGCTTCCGATCGGGCTCATGGCGGGCGCGCGGCCGATCTCGCTGACCGCCGTCGGAGACTGGCAACCTGCAAGGAGTGCGAGGGCGGCGATCGCGGCCGGGAAACGCATATTCATGAAGGATCCTTCGACGTATTGGGATCGGACGCACTGGCGATGACGCTGGCGATGGCAGCGGCCTTCTGCGGGTCCATCTCGTTGAGGATGAGGCTCGACTGCCGCGGGCCGAGCCGCATGATCACGGCGGAAGCCACCTCGATCTTCATGTCCTGCAACTGGAGTGCGGCCGCATCCGGCTTCATCTTCTTGTAGATCTCAGTGAGGCCGGCTTCCGCCTGCTTCAGGAAATCGTCGCGCCGCTTCAGCCAGTCCTGATATTCGGCCTTGCGCTTGTCCATCTCCGCCATGCGGGCGTCGATGTCGGCGCGAAGCTTTTCCAGTTCCTGCTTCTGCAGGAGATAACGCTGGTCGCGGGCGGGCTCGGCAATGTTGGTACAGAACTGCTTGATCTCGTCCTGGGACGTGATGTCGCCAGCCGGCGCATGTTCCTGCGCGAAGGCGCCGGGGATCGACAGAAGGACGAGGCCCGCGGCCGGCAGCGCCAGACGGCGCAGCAATTGCAGGACCGTCATGTCAGGGTTGATGATCTTGATCATTGCAGCACAAGCTCCGCCTGCAGGGCGCCTGCCGATTTGATGCCCTGGAGAATGGCGATAATACCATCCGGTTTCACCCCGATGTTGTTGAGGCCGGCGACGAGGGTCCGGAGGTCAGGGCCGTCGATGATCGCGACGCGCCCGCCGGTCTGCTCCGCGGCGATATCGGTCTGAGGCTGGACGGCGGTTACGCCGCGCGAGAAAGGTTCGGGCTGGATGATCTGCGGCGTTTCGGTGACCTGAACCGTCAGGGTACCGTAGCTGACGGCAACCGGCGAGACGCGGACGTCCGAGCCGATGACGATCGTTCCGGTGCGTTCGTTGATGACCACCTTGGCCGGCGTATCGGTCTCGACGATGAGATTTTCGATATCGGCCATCAGCCGGGTGAGATCGGCCGTGCGCGGCTTCTGGATCACGACCTCCTGCGAATCCTTGGCTTCGGCAACCGGGCCGCCGAAGCGCGCCGAGGCATAACCATTGACGATGTCGGCGATACGGATCGCCGTCGAGAAGTCGGGGTTGCGCAATTGCAGGACGAGATTGACCGAATCCTTGAAGCGGGACGGCAGTTCGCGCTCGATGATCGCGCCGCCAGGCACGCGGCCGGCAGTGGTGACGCCTTCGGTGACCGTCGCCGCCTGGCCCTGCGCCTGAAAACCGGAAACAATGGCGGCACCCTGCGCGACAGCGTAGATCTGGCCGTCGGCGCCGGAAAGCGAGGTCATGACGAGCGTGCCGCCGCGCAGCGACGTCGCATCGCCGAGCGAGCTCACCGTCACGTCGATACGGCTGCCGGGGCTTGCGAAAGGGGGCAGGTTGGCGGTGACCATCACGGCCGCCGTGTTCTTGGCGTTGGACTGGCCGCCCTGCGTCGAGATGCCGAGATTCTGCAGCATCGCGCGCATCGACTGCTCGGTGAAGGGCGAGGACCGGAAGCCGTCGCCGGTCCCCTGGAGGCCGACGATGAGGCCATAACCGATCAGCTGGTTATCGCGGCCGGCCTGAAGGGAGGCGATGTCCTTGATGCGGGAGGTCAGCGCCCAGGCGGGCGCGACATCAGCCAAACTCATGGCGAGAACCGCGACAAGAGTAACGAAACGGAAGAACAATTTCATTTTGCCCTCACATGGACCGTGCCGTCCGCAAGCACCGTGCCGCTGACGATGACACCGGAATCCATATTGCGCGCGCGGACGACCTGCCCGGTCGCGCCATCTTCGAGCGGCGTGCCGGCGGCGGAGATCGTCATCGCGCCGAGCGAGAAGACCAGGCGGATCGAAGAGCCACGGGTCACGGTATAGGCCTCGCGCAGGGCCGAAACCGAGATGGTGCGGCCCGGCAACAGCGTGCGCTTGGAAACCATGCCTTCGACCTGCGAAACGGATTTGGCATAGTCGCCAGCGAGGTTGGGGTTGGTGACCTCGACCTCCTGAAGCTGGCTGGCCGACAATGTGTCGCCGGGGTAGATGATCGTGGTCGGGACGACGGCATAACCCATGCCGGCATCCGCGTTCGCAGGCAAGATAATGCCCGCGACTGCGATCGTGGCTGCCGCCACCCATCCTGAGATGTGTCCTGCCCGGCAAAACATCATGTTTCGGCCCTTCCCTTACTTCAGGTTCTTGCTGACGATGGAGGCCATTTCATCAGCGGTGGTGATCACCTTGGAATTCATTTCGTAAGCGCGCTGGGCCGAGATCAGCTCGGTGATTTCCTTCACCGGGTCGACGTTCGAAGATTCCAGATAACCCTGCTTCATGTAGGCGAAACCTTCCTCATCGGGATTGCCGATGACGGCTTCGCCGGAGGCCGGCGTTTCCTGGAAGAGATTGTCGCCGAGCGGCTGGAGACCCGCCTCGTTGACGAAGTCGGCAAGCGTCAACTGACCGAGCACGGTCGCATCCGTCGCACCCGGCAGCTTGGCAGAAACCTGGCCGGAGCGGCTGATCGTCAGCTCGGTCGAGCCTGTTGGAATGGTGATGCCGGGAAGGACCTCGTAGCCGTCGATGGTGACGAGCTGGCCCTGGTCGTTCTTGTTGAAGGCGCCGGCGCGGGTGTAAAGCGTCGTGCCGTCGGTCGACTGGATCTGGAAGAAGCCCTTGCCGATCAGCGCCACGTCGAGATCGTTGCCGGTCTGGGTCAGTTCGCCCTGGAGATGCAGGTTGCGGACCGCCGAGGTCTGGACGCCGAGGCCGATATTGGCACCTTCCGGAACGACGGCCTGGTTGGCGCGGTTGGCGACACCCTTGGCACGTTCGGTCTGGTAGAGAAGATCCGAGAATTCGGCGCGAGCGCGCTTGAAACCCGTCGTATTGATGTTGGCGATGTTGTTCGCGATGACTTCCAGATTGGTCTGCTGGGCATCCATGCCCGTTGCTGCGATGGCGAGCGCTCTCATGTGTTCGTCCTCAAATCAGTTACATCTGCATCTTGGTGACTTCGAGAAAGGCCGAGACGACCTTGTCGCGGATGGCAATCGCGGTTTGCAGCGTCTGCTCGGCCTGGAGCATGGAATCGACGACTTCACGCGTCGTCGCCGTGCCCTTGATACCGGCAAAGGACATGCTTTCCGCACCCTTCAGGCTGCTGACCGCGTCGCTCGCCATGTTGCCCATGACCGAGGCGAAGCTCATGCCATTGGCCGCACCGGCGGCGCCCGGCATGGTGGCGGCAGACGACGAGGCGGAATTTTCGGTGTCGACGGCGCCGAGCGCGCGGGTCATCGAAAGGTTGCTGACATTCTGGACGCTGCTGATCATTATTATTGGCTCTTCAGGAGATCGATCGTGGAGGAGATGAGATCGCGGGTCTGTTTGATGGTCTGCAGGTTGGCGTCATACGAGCGGTTGGCTTCGCGCATGTCGGCCATCTCGACGAGGATGTTGACGTTCGGCAGTTTGACGACGCCCTTCTGGTCCGCAGCCGGGTTGCTGGGATCGAATTCAGTGCTGAAGTCGCCTTCGTCGACGCCGACCTTCTTGACGCCGACCGTCTCGACGCCGCTGGCGCGATCCATCTGCTGGCCGAAGGTAATCGTCTTGCGCCGATAGGGCTCGGCGCCGGGCGTGTCGCCGGTCGAGCGGGCGTTGGCGATGTTTTCCGAGACGATGCGCAGGCGCGTTGACTGCGCTTCGAGCCCGGAGCCGGCGATTTTCATTGCTGCTGAAAGCGGATCCATGACTTTACCTTCTGACGGTCATCAACATCATGCGGTTGAAGGAACTGACCAGCGAGGTGTTCAAATCATACTGGCGCTTGATATCGCCCGACTTGGAAAGCTCCTCGGCCAAACCGACGGTATTGCCGGATTCCTGGACGCCGATTTCCTGGTCGAGTGCAGCGTCCTTGACGTCGATATCGCCGCTGTTGCTGAAATCGTTACCGCTCAGATGCGCCGGATTGGTGCGCGCCATGGCGATGTCGGACTTGTCGAGCACAGCGTCAAAGGGCGTGACGTCCTTGGCGTGGAACTTCGGGGTATTGGCATTCGCGATGTTGCCGGCAACAACCTGCTGACGAATCGTCAGCCATTCCGCCTGTCGCGAAGCCAAGTCGAAAAGTTGGATTGGTTGCATGAAACTCTCCGTTTTTACTGTCCCGAACCTAGTGCGGTAATCTTGCGTGGGACTTACGGGAATTCAGGCTTCGCGAGGCTTTTGTGCGAACGCCGCCATCAAAAGAACAGGGGCAAAAGAACAGGGGCTCCGGCCGGTTCGCGGCGGAGCCCCTGTTGCCTGGGTTTGCAGACAGGTTCAGTTGTTCTGGTAGGTCTCGCCCTTGGAGGTGACGATCACCCATTTGCCGTCGCGCTGCTCAAGTGTCGCAAGGCGGCTTTCATCGGGCAGGATCGAGCCGATGCGCACCACATACATGCCGGAGGGATCCTCGATCAGCGCCCGGCCGTTGGAAACATGCAGCAGTCGGAAGGATGATTTGCCGGGGAAGGGCTGATCCTCCAATATGGGGCCGCCATCGCGCTCCTTGCCGAGATCGGACACCGTAGCGGTCGTCAGCGGATCAATCGGCGGGGCCTTCTTGTCCCCCTCGTTCTTGTTGACCATGGCAAGCGGCGAGACGCTGAAGACGTTACGCGCCGGCCAATCCGGCAGTTCGCGCGAATTGCTGCTGGTGGCAACATTGATGCCGAACTTTTCCGCGTTGAAGAACACGTACCAGGGGAAGAAAGCCGAGGCGCCGGCAAGCGCCAGGCCGGTAAAGGTCAGCAGCCGATCCAGGATGACGGTTTTCCTGCGCTGCTTCAGGGAAGCGATGCGTTCGTCGTCAAATTCAGTCACGTCTATCTCCTCTGGATGGGGCCGCCCTGATTGCCCATGCCGGCTGCAGCCTTGAGCGCGCCGGCGAGATCGGCAAAGGCATCGGGCGAGTCGCGGTCGCCCGGAGACTGTTTCAGGACGTCGTAAATGATTGGCACCTGCTTGACCGCCATGTCGAGATCGGGATCGGCACCCTGGCGGTAACCGCCGATCAGGCGCAGGTCGCGCGTCTCTTCAAAGCGGTGAATCAGCACCTTCAGCCGCGACACCAGCTTTTCCTGGTCCGGCGTCCAGGCCTTGCGGGCAAGACGCGAGATCGAGGCAAGCGGATCGATCGGAGGATAACGCCCTTCTTCGGCGAGACTGCGCTGCAGGACGATATGGCCATCGAGGATGCCGCGCGTCGAATCGGCAATCGGGTCGTTGTGATTGTCGCCGTCGACGAGGATCGAGATGATCGCCGTGATGGTTCCGGCGCCCTCGGGGCCGGGACCGGCGCGTTCCAGCAGGCGTGGCAGCTCGGTGAAGACGGAAGCGGGATAGCCGCGCGCGATCGGCGGCTCGCCGGAGGCGGTCGCCACCTCGCGGATCGCATGGGCGAAACGCGTGACGCTGTCGACGATGAAGAGGACGTTCTCGCCCTTGTCGCGGAAATGCTCGGCGATGGTGACGGCCGTCAGCGGCGCCATCTTGCGAAGCATCGGGCTCTCGTCGCTGGTTGCGACGACGGCGATCGCCTTCCTCATATTGCTGCCGAGCGTATCCTCGATGAACTCCCGCACCTCGCGGCCGCGTTCGCCAACGAGCGCAATGACAACCTTGTCGAAAGCATCGGCGCGTGCGAGCATGGACAGAAGTGTCGACTTGCCAACACCGGAGCCGGCGAAGATGCCGAGGCGCTGCCCCAGGCAGAGCGGCGAGAAGATGTCGATCGCGCGCACGCCGGTCTTGAAGCCGGTCTCGACACGCTTGCGGGTCATCGAGGGCGGCGCGGTATTGGAGATCGAGCGGCGATCGAGCCCTTCGGTGACCGGACCCAGCCCGTCGATCGGCTCGCCGAGCGAGTTGACGGTGCGCCCACACCAGCTGTCAGACGGTGAAATACGGAAGGCGCCCTTGCGGATGACGGTATCGTGGATGCCGATCGGCTCGCCGGGTTCGATCGGGCAGACATAGATCAGTTCCGGCTCGACGCGCACGACTTCGCCCAGATGAATGCCGGTCGCCGATTTATGGGCCACGAACTCGCCGAGACGAACATGGCGGGAGAGACCGTGGACCGTGTAATGGCCGGCGGCGATGGTCTGCACGCGACCGCCATGGGCAACTGCGAACTCCGGCGATGCGTATCGGTCGACGAGGCCCGCCAGATGCGCCAGCTTCGGGGAAAGGCCGTCCTCAGACAGTAGCGTGGTGCTCATGCTTTAACTTTCAACTTTCGCCTAGCGGCTGCCCCCAAGTGTCTGGACGGCTTCCTTGAAGGAATCTTCGCTGTCGCGCATCAGCGACGAGACGCTTTCGAAGGCGCGGTTGACTTCGATCAGCTGGGTGATCTCGCGCATGGCGTTGACGTTGGAGTTTTCGAGATAACCCTGCTCGACACCGACATTGAAGCGGTCGACGACGGCGCGCGGCTGGTCGGTGGTCATGATGCCGCTGTTTTCGTAGCGCAAGTAACCCTTGCTGATATCGGCCTCGAACAGACCGAGCGAAGCGACCTGGCGGTCTCCCTGATAGATGATGCCGTCGGTGCCGACGGCAGGCTCGCCGCCTTTGGTGTTCAGCTGGATCGGGGCACCGCCGGCGTCGAGAACCGGATATCCCCGGATCGAAACAAGTTCGCCGGTTTCCTTGATCGTGAAGCGGCCATCCCTCGTCAGGACGCGGCCGGCCGGCGTATCGAGCGAAAACCAGGCATCACCCTTGATGGCGAAATCCAGCATGTTGCCGGTGTGCTGCAGTTCGCCGTTTCCCTCGTTCAGATAGTCGTTGCCCTGGGAAACGAAGGCGACCTTGGTGTTCAGCTTGTTCTTGGTATTCGCCACCATCTCATCGAACTTCACCTCGGTGGCGCGAAAACCGGTCGTATTCACGTTCGCCATGTTGTCTGCGATGGTGTTCAGACGCTTTTCGAGGGCCATCTGCGACGACAGAGAAACATAAAGACCGGATTGCATGTCGGTAAGCTCCAAGCATTGGCGATGAACGGGACGAAAAGCCGGGCGTCGTCTTGAGTGGTTCGGCCGGGATTTCGCTGAGGCGGCATCTCAGAAACGGGCGCGGGCACCCATTCGTCTCCTTTAGACTGACGGCAGATGCTTGCGCGAAGCTGGCACGCGGAAATGCCTCGCGATCGGGCCTTTCATCAGCCTCACGCAAGGCAGAAACCCTATCCGTCTCAAAGAAAAGCAACGTTCAGATTGGGCTGACGATGAATATCATTATCGGATTTATAGTGACTTGCGGCTGTATCGTCGGCAGCTTCATGGCCATGGGCGGCGA
>NZ_JBFUAY010000058.1:0-34151 GCF_056406015.1 Rhizobium sp. P1_E1
GAACTCGATCGATGCTTGGGATGTGGTGAACGAGCCGTTGGAGTATGATGCAGCGGATCTGCGGGATTGTGTTTTCCGACGCCTTCTTGGCGACGATTATATCCGTATGAGTTTCGACATGGCGCACCAAGCGAATCCCGGCGCGACGCTGGTCCTCAACGAAACGCATCTGGAGAAAAAATCCGACGTGTTCGAACAGAAGCGTGCGCGCATCCTGAAAATCGTCGAGGATCTCGTCGCCAAAAAAACGCCGATCAATGCGGTAGGGCTGCAGGCGCATTTCCGCCCCGGCCTCGACCGGATCGATCCGGAAGGAATGGGACGCTTCTGCGCGGCGCTGAAGGACATGGGTGTCGGCGTTTTCATCACCGAACTGGATGCGTCCTGCCACTTCCTGAACCGCGACAAAGCCTTCACGCCGGCATCCTACGCCGATATTTTCAGTGACGTGATCACCGTGGCGGCCGAACATGGCGACTTGAAAGGCGTGACAGTATGGGGCATGTCGGAAAAATACGGCGAGCGCGATGAGAAAGCGGCCGATCCCGCTGCGGCTTGCACGAAGCGCGTTAATCTTTACGACGAAAATAATGCGCCAAGAAGTGCGATCGACGGTATCCGGCGGGCAATAGAGGCGATGTGATGCACAAGACAACGGAGACGCGAACAGATTCATGAAAAAAGCCGTTATTTATGTGGAAAAATTTTTGCCTGCCAGCCAGGCGTTTGTTCTCAACCAGGCGGTAGCGTTTCGTTCTTTCGAAGCTGAAATTCTTGCCGGCTCGCGAATTTCTTCGGCGCATACAAAAAAATCCACTGTTCCGGTTCATGACATCCGTCGCTCTCCCATTGCGCGGGCCGGTGAACTGCTACTGAAAATCCCGCAGATCGGCCTTCCCTTCCTCTTTCCTGCGATCGGCAAAGCCGATCTCGTTCACGCCCATTTTGGAAAGAACGGCTATGTCATCGGCCCGCTGGCCCGGGCCGCCGGCAAGCCGCTGATCACGACGTTTCACGGCTTTGACGCCACCTATGGCGGCGATCCGAAAAAGCCGGGCGGCTTCAATCAGGTGCGTTTCTTCGCCAAGGGCCGGAGCGAGATGGCCGGATGGAACAGCTGGAACATCGCCGTTTCCGATTTCATCCGAGACCGGTTGCTGGCACTCGGCTTTCCAGCCGAACGCGTCTATCGCCATCATATCGGCATCGATCTCGATCTCTTCAAAATGGAACCCCGTCCCCGAAAAAAAGGGCGCGTGGTTTCAATTGCCCGCTTCGTCGACTATAAGGGCCATCGTTTCATGATCGATGCGCTTTCGCGTGTGGCCGCCGCCGGCACCCCGGTCGAATTCGTCATGGTCGGCCAGGGTCCCTTGAAGGAGGAAATCGAAGCACTGGCGCGTCGTTCCTTGCCAAGCGTCACGATCCATGAAAATCTGTCGCAGACTGAGATAAGAGATCTGCTCGCCAGTGCGGAGCTTTATCTCCATGGAAGCGTGACCCTCGACAATGGTCACGCCGAAGCTTTCGGCCTCGCAAATCTCGAGGCGGAAGCCGTCGGTACTCCGGTCGTCGCATTTCGCTCGGGAGGCGTCGGCGAAGCGATCGAAGAGGGGAAAACTGGTTATCTCGTGGAGGAGCGGGATGTCGCAGGAATGGCGGACGCGGTCGGAAGACTGCTCAACGACCAGACCCTGTGGACAGCCTTTAGCGCGCGGGCACCGCTTCTGGTGGCCGAGCGCTTCGACTTACGTCGTCAGACGGGGACGCTCGAGGACTATTACAGTTCCGTGCTAGACGAATTTTCCAGCCGGGGTCGGACTTGATGGTGCAGACAGGAAAAAAGCCGAAGTGGGGACTGAACGTATTTCGGCCACTGCGGAACGGATTTGTGAAGGCCAAGTGGCTCTACTATACGAAATTCTGGGGAATGGACATCGATCCGACGGCCAGCTTTTCCTTGAGCGTGCGTTTCGACAAGACCAACCCTAGGGGATTGCATATCGGCGCGGAAACTTACGTCGCCTTTGAGGCGGCGATTCTGACCCACGATCTCACGCGCGGGCTCTATCTTCACACGAGGATCGGCAAGCGCTGCTTCATCGGCGCCCGCAGCATCATTCTGCCCGGCGTCGAGATCGGCGACGAATGCGTCATCGGCTCGGGCTCGGTGGTGACCAAGAGCGTGCCGCCGCGCTCGCTTGTCGCTGGCAACCCGGCAAAGATAATCCGCAGCGACATCAAGATCATTTCGCGTTACGGACGCATGGCTCGCGAAGAGGACACGGTCTCGCAGATCGTGACGCACTTGCCGACTGGAGAAGCACGATGAAGATGTTTGCCTACCGGGGGAAACACGAGAATTTTGGCGACGAACTGAACCATTGGCTTTGGGAGCGTTTGCTGCCCGGCTTCTTCGACGAGGACGAAAGCCAGCTCTTTCTCGGCATCGGCTCGATCCTCTACGACAATTTCGACCCGAACATGCAGAAGATCGTCTTCGGCTCGGGCTATGGCGGATACACCAACCCGCCGAAGGTCGACGGCAACTGGACGTTCTATTTCGTGCGCGGAAAGAAGACCGCGGAAATCCTCGGCATCGATCCGAGCTACGCCATCGGCGATTCAGGCATCCTCACGCGCAGCTGCTGGGATGCCAAAAGCATCGAGAAGCGTTATCCCGTCTCCTTCATGCCGCATTATGAAAGCGCGATGTACGGCAGCTGGGATAAAGTCTGCGATCTCGCCGGCATCCACTATATCGATCCCCGCTGGTCGGTGGAAAAGGTTCTGACCGAGATCAGCGCATCACATAAGGTCGTCTCCGAGGCGATGCATGGCTGCATCATATCCGATGCGCTGCGTGTTCCTTGGCGGGCGATCCGGCCGATCGCGCCGGGCAATCGCGCCAAGTGGTATGATTGGGCGAGTGCGCTCGATCTGGAGATCGATTTCGATCCGATCGGCCCATCGAACCTTGTTGAAGCCGGAGCGTCGCTGGTACGGAAAAATACCTACCTTTTGAAGAACATAACGTTCCGCCACCGCCGCATCCGACAGCTCACTGGCAACTATGTCTTCGGGTCGACGGTCAAGACGTTGCAGCGGGTAGCAGAGAAGCCGGGCCAGCTCAGCACAGATGAGTCTATCGTGAAAGCGCACGACAGAATGCTGCTTGAGCTAAACCGACTGAAGCAAGATTTTTCCAAGAAAACGGCAAGCGTTCTGTGAGGTCGCAAACMGGGTTCGTGACGAGGCAACAAGGCATGATGCTTTCTAACTCCATCAACCCCTTCTGCACCAGCAAAAGGGAAAAGCATTTTGGTTGGGCGTGCAGTCCAATTAAATGGTCAATGTCCTCGACGTGCGGAGCCGTTCATCTATGAGCAGTGTTACCGACCGACTGATTCAGGGCAGCATGTGGCTGAGTCTGTCCCGCGCCATCGTCAACGGACTTTCGGCACTCAGCACCTTTGTGCTCGCCTGGTATCTCGTGCCGGCTGATTTTGGTCTCGTCGCCATTGCAACGACGATCCAGGTCATCTTGAGTTCGGTGACCGAACTCTCGCTCAATCAGGCGCTTATCCGCCACGAGTCTCCCAGCGAAACGCACTTCAGCGCGGTGTGGACGTTGAGCGTGACGCGAAGCGCTGTTTTGGCGCTGTTGTTTGCCGCCGCGTCCTATCCGATCGCCGAATTTTATAACGAGCCGCGGCTGACGAGCGTGATGCTTGCCTTGAGTTTCAGCCTGCTCTTGAGTGGTCTCGCCAATCCACGCCGCGTCATGCTGCAGCGTGATCTGATCTTCTGGCAGGAGTTCGTACTCAACGTCTCGCAAAAGCTGGTCGGCTTCGTCGTGACGGTGGCAATTGCTGCCATCTACCAGAGTTATTGGGCGCTCGTTATCGGCACCCTCGCCTATCAGGTCACGAATATCATCGTTTCCTACACCGTCCTGCCGTTCTGGCCGCGCATCACCTTTCGTCATGCACGCGAATTGTTTTCGTTCTCGGTGTGGCTGACGGCCGGACAGATCGTCAACACGCTGAACTGGCGCATCGAATACCTGCTGATCGGCAAGATGCTGGGCGCCACGCAGCTTGGCCATTATACCGTCGGCAACACTCTTTCGACGCTGCCGACGCGCGAGGCGACGGCGCCATTGAACCAGACGATTTACCCGGGCTTTTCGAAGGTCCGCAACGATCCCGTCCGGCTGATCGCAGCCTATCAGCGCGCCCAGGCGCTTTTGGCGGCGGTGGCGCTTCCGGCCGGTATCGGCATGGCTGTTGTGGCTGATCCGATGATGCGGCTTGCCTTGGGAGAAAAGTGGGTTCCCGCCATCTTCATCGTGCAGGCGCTCGCATCGGTCTTTGCCCTGCAGACCCTCGGTTCGCTCGTCCAACCGCTCGGCATGGCAAAGGGCCATACCAAGATGCTGTTCATCCGCGACACGCAGATGCTGGTGGTCCGCGTGCCCATCATCATCGCTGGTCTCATGATGGCCGGGCTTCCGGGCGTCGTTTATGCCCGCGTGTTGACGGGTCTGATTTCCACCGTAGTCAACATGCTTCTCGTCAAGCGCTTGATCAATCTGCCATTCTTCCAGCAGCTCGCGGCAAACTTCCGCGCGCTTGCCAGTGTCGCCGTGATGGCTGCCGGCGTCTGGGGATTGTCGCATGTCCTGAACACCCCCACCGACAAATTGGCGTTGGCTCTTCACCTGGCCATCCTCGTCGTCACCGGCGGTATCCTCTATGTCGGTTCCAGCTGTGTCCTTTGGCTCGCGATGAAGAAGCCAAACGGCCCGGAAACCGAAGTTCAGCGTATCGTTGTCAAGTTCCTGTCAAAAGCCAAACGTATTGCCGTACCCAAGTCGGCCTGAAGTTAAACGAACATCAACAAGAGAGGCAGAATGACCAGCCAATCCAGATCGGAGCTGATCTCAAAACTCAACGGCATGATCCATGATTGCCTGAAGGACTATGTCTCGCGCGACGAGCCGCTTGCGATTCTCGACTTTCCCGACATCCGCAATTGCGGCGACTCGGCAATCTGGCTGGGTGAGATGGCCTATCTCAAAGATCGCTTCGGCAAGCGCCCGGACTATGTTTCCAGACTGTACGACTTCTCCGCCGACGAACTGAAACGGCGGGTACCGACCGGCCCGATCTTCATTCACGGCGGCGGCAATTTCGGCGATATCTGGGTTGCCCACCAGGATTTCCGCGAATCGATCATGGAGCGTTTCCCGGATCGGCAGATCATCCAGTTCCCGCAGTCGATCCACTACAGCTCGCCTGAGCGCATCGAGCAATCCAAACGGGCAATCGGGCGCCACAAGAATTTCGTGTTGCTCGTGCGCGACGAAGAATCGAAGGAGTTTTCCGAAAAACACTTCGACTGCACCGTACGACTATGCCCCGACATGGCTTTTGCCATCGGTCCGCTTCCGGAAAGGGCGACACAGATTCCCGTCCTCGCCATGTTGCGGGAGGATGCGGAACGGGTTGGCGGTACCGATCGCACAATTCCTTCCGATATTCCTGTGGAAGACTGGATTACCGAGTCGAAACGGAAGGTCGATATCGCCAAGAAGTTGGGGGTAGCTTCGGCCTATCTCGCATTGAAGCCGAGCGAAGTTGCCTTGCGCAGACTGGACGCTGCGGCACACAACCGTTTCGAGCGCGGCATCAGTCAGATTTCGCGTGCCCGCGCAATCGTGACCGATCGCCTGCACGTCCATATCTGCTCGCTGCTGCTCGGCCGCCCGCATGCCGTGCTGGACAATAGCTATGGAAAGATCCGCCGCTTCATGAATGCTTTCTCCGGCGGAACCGACCTTTCATACAAGGCAACCTCGCTCGAGGACGGAATAGAGTGGGCGCGTCGTCAGGCGGCAAAGGGGCGTGTCGATGCAAAAGAAGCTGTGAGCTTGCGGGCTTAAGGGGGCATTCGATGACACTTGTCACCTTCATTATCCCGGTCCGACATCAGGACAATGCCCGCGATTGGAGCAGGCTGAAGGCAAACCTGACCCAGACCGTGGCCTCCATTTCCAACCAGACCAATGGAGACTGGCGCGGCATCATCGTGGCAAACGAAGGTGCGGATCTGCCTGACCTGCCGGAAAAATTCTCCGCCGTGCGTGTCACCTTTCCGCCGAACGACCTGCATGAGCTCGGAAAGGGCAGCAAGGAAGACTTCCTTGATGCCTTCCGGGCAGATAAAGGCCGTCGCGTTCTGAGCGGCATGCTGAACGCCACCGACAGTCGCTTCTTCATGATTGTCGATGACGACGATTTCGTCAGCTCTCGGATCGTTCAACACGTATCCGACAATCGGGACGCCAACGGATGGACGATCGATCATGGTTATATCTGGGACGATGGCGGCAACTTCCTGTTTGGCCACGACGACTTCAGCCATCTCTGCGGTACCTCGTTGATCATTCGTGCCGATCTCTATGAACTGCCGGAACGTTTCGAGGAGGCTTCGCTCGACTGGATCAAGTCGATGCTGGGCAGCCATGTCCGCATAGCAAGCATCCTTGCCCAGCGAGGCGCGCCGCTAACGAAACTGCCGTTTCGCGGGGCGGTCTATCGGGTCGCCCATGGCGGATCGCATAGTCAGGCACCGAGCCTGCTGCGGCAGTATTTCCTCAACCGCGGTGTGCTCACCAAACCGCGGCGGTGGTTACGCAATCTTCGCAAGCTGAGGGTACTCGGCGAGGGTCACAGGCGCGAGTTTTTCGGCAAGACACGGTCAAACCCCGCGTAGGCGCCGAACTGCTCGAACATCGCACAGGCAGTCAAAACATGAAGCTCTTCTCTTACGACTTCACCAAGAGGGTTGGTAACTGATGTCGGATCTCTTCGTCAGCGTGCTCTTTTCATCTTACAATGGCGCCAGCCGCCGGCTGCGCCATACTTTGGATTCCTTGGTGCGCCAGGAGCTTCCCCATGATCGATGGGAATTGGTTGCTGTCGACAATAATAGCAATGACGATACGTTTGAGCTTTTGAAATCGTACAGCGAGAAGCTTCCCATCACCATCCTGCAGCAGCGCAAGCCGGGAAAGTCTGGCGCGCTGAATTTGGCTTTGGATCAAATAAAGGGAGATCTCATTGTCTTTACGGACGACGACATACGCGCCGAACCGAACTGGCTGAAAGCGATCGTCGACTGCGCTATCGCCCATCCGGGCTATGGCGTGTTCGGCGGCAGAATCGTCCCCGATTGGGAAAAGGAGCCGAAGGGCCGCTTTATCGATTGGATTCCAATGGGCTCGACTTTCGCGATCGTTGATGAAACGCAAAGCGGACCTTGTGACCCGACGAAAGTCTGGGGTCCCAACACGATCATTCGGCGAGAGTTGCTCGGAACGAGCGTGCGCTACCGGGAAGATATCGGCCCTCTCCCAGGGAAGATATTTGCCATGGGTGAAGATGCGGAAATCATCATTCGACTGGCGGCCAATGGCGCCAAGTCCTATCGATGCGCAGAGGCCGTGGTTCATCACTGGATACCGGCATCAAGTGTCACTGAGGATTGGGTACAGAAACGCGGCGAACGGCTTGGCTATGGCATGCCGGCGCTCTTCCCTGACGAGGTACCTGGAGGGGTGAGACTCAGCGGAGTTCCACTACCGATCTGGATCGAAAGCGCGCAATGGGCATTTCGGGCAGCCATGCTTTATCTCTTGCCGCAATCGAAGAAGCGTTTCTGGGCTATCTGGAAATATTACTACATGCGTGGATATCGTGCTGGAATTCGCCGATATGCGCCCCAGACGCTCGCGCGGTGATCGATTGGCCCAGGAGGCAGTGAATTGAAACTCTCGGTGCTCATCAACAATTTCAATTATGGTCGCTTTTTGCGCCCATGCATCGACAGTGTTTTGTCGCAGGCCTACCCCGACTTCGAAGTGGTGGTGGTCGACGACGGATCGACGGACGATTCCCGCCAGATCCTTGCCTCCTACGGTGAACAGATCCTGACGGTATTGAAGGAAAACGGTGGCCAGGCCTCGAGCTTCAACGCGGGTTTTGCGGCCGCAAGCGGTGATGTCCTCTTTCTCCTCGATGCCGATGATGCATTCTTGCCGGGCAAGCTCGCTCGTATAGCCGAAATCTACGACCGCAGCGAGATCGACTGGTGCTTCGACCGGGTGACGACTGAGGAAAGCGACCAGCCTCCAACAGAGCTGCAGGTGACGCTGTTCGACAAGCGGGATACGCTGCGCAAGGGCGGCTTTCCCTCGCTTCCTGTGCCGACCTCCGGCTTGAGCTTCCGCCGCGATCTGCTGTCTCAGATCCTGCCAATGTCTGTCGCGAAAGACGTCGTCCTCAGCGACAATTACATCAAGTTTGCAGCCGCCTATCTGGGTCGCGGCGCCATCGTCGAAACACCGCTGACGTTTCAGCGCATTCATGAGTCGAACCGCTACACGGGCACAAGCAGGGCAAAGACACTGCGCCCGCGGATCATGATCGCGACTGGGCTCGAACTGGCACGCCGCTATGACGGGCTGCAGGCACTCGGCAAGAGCCTCGTGGCCGGCGGAATTGCCGAAACGACATCGCTTCTGAAGCTCCGGGGCGAAGCTCGGAACACGGTGGCCGGCGGTCCGTTCGGCGATGCTGCCGSGACCGAAGTGGCCTTGATGGCGGCGCGCAAGCGTTTGGGAAATATGCTGCGGAGAGGACAGTTATGAATCAGCAAAAGACTTTTCCGCATTCATCCGTCGGCACAGAAGTAGGCGCCGCGCCGCTGAGGATCGCCGTCGGCGTGCTGACCTATCGCCGCCTCGACGGGATCGCCAAGCTTCTTGACGTCATGACGCGCCAGGTCAGGCAGCCGGCTCGCCCCTATCATCTCACTATGGTGATCGTCGATAATGATGCGGCCGGCAGCGCAAGGGCCACGGTAGAGAGCTTTGGCCAAACAGGTGCCTACGACCTGATCTACGTCATCGAACAAAATCAGGGCATACCCTTTGCACGCAATCGCGCATTGGATTCAGCGCCTCCCGGCACTGACCTCTTCTGCTTTCTCGACGATGACGAATGGCCGGTCGATGGCTGGCTGGACGCGATGCTGGAGACACGGGAGAAAAACCGCGCCGATTGCGTCTACGGCCCCGTCCAACCGGTCTATCCCGAAAACCCGCCGGAATATTTCATCAAGGCAAGGGTGTTCGAGCGCAAGAAGAACAAGGACGGTCAACGCATTTCTTATGCGGCCTCTAACAACGTCATGTTCGACTATCCCCTGATCCGCTCATGGAATCTGCGTTTTGAAGAGAAGATGCGCTTCACCGGGGGCACGGATTACCTTTTCTTCAACCAAGCCATCCGCCGTGGCATGCAGGTCTTCTGGGCTGACAAGGCGCTCGTCCATGATATCGTTCCGGCCAGCCGGATGACCTGGAAATGGGTATTGCAAAGACAATACCGGCTCGGCAATACCTTCGCAGTCAGCGAGGTCCTGCATGGCAACCTCAAGCGCCGGATCTATCGCGCGGCCTATGGTGCCACGAGAGTCATCCTTGGGCTGGTCATGCTGCCGGCGATCTTGATTTCACCCTATTGGGGCATGCGAGCCCTCACCCATGTTCTGCGCGGCGCGGGCATGGTTAATGGGATTCTCGGCCATGCATACCAGGAATACAAGCCCAATGCCGCGCTCTGATATTTGTTTACGCGAGCGCCCTTGGAAGAGTTTTGACCCTTATTATGTTCCAGTTGAAAATATCATGAGTGATTGGCTGTCCATGAACTTCAAGGCTTCAATCGACCAGGCCAAAAATGGTACACTTCTATTGAACTATCGTGAGACAATCGCTGTTCGTACAGAACGGTTTTTCGCCCCTATCATCGGTCAAATATAGGAGATGCCTGTCTATGACTGAGAAAAAATTGAAGGTTCTCGCTGCCTCGTCAGGAGGCGGCCACTGGGAGCAACTGATGGCCATGCGCGGCGCATTCGAGGGCTGCGATATCGTCTTTGCAACGACCATCCCGGGACTGCTTGCAAAATACGACATTCGGGACGGACTAGTGCTTCCCGATTGCAGCCGCGACTCGATACCCATGTCGATCCGGTGCTTTTTCAGCGCCTTTTCCATCGTCATCAAACAGAGGCCCGATGTCGTCATCTCGACCGGTGCCGCGCCCGGGCTTTTTTGCCTGCTTGCCGGCAAATTGATGGGCAAGCGGACGATCTGGATTGATAGCGTCGCCAATGTCGAGAAGCTGTCGCTATCGGGTAAATTGGCCGGCCATATTGCGACGCTCTGGCTCACGCAGTGGCAGCATCTTTCACGGCCGGATGGCCCCCACTACGCAGGAGCTGTCCTTTGATCCTTGTCACCGTCGGAACGCAGCTGCCGTTTGATCGCCTCGTCAAATCTGTCGACACCTTCGCAAAGGAACTGTCCAAACCGGTTCTGGCGCAGATCGGCAAGGGCACCTACACGCCACAGAACATGAAATGGATCAAGAATATCGAGCCCGCGGACTTCGATAGAGTCTTTTTCGATGCAAGTGTCATCGTCTCTCACGCGGGAATTGGCACTGTGCTTACGGCGAAACGTTTTGGAAAGCCGATCATTCTCGTTCCCCGGCAGGCATCCCTCGGCGAGCATAGAAACGATCATCAGCTTGCCACGGTAGGCCAGCTCGCGGGCCGACCGGGTATCTACGTTGCACATACCGATGACGATCTCAGGAGCTATCTGCTCGAAGACCTGGATAGCCCGTCTCACGAAGATTCGTCGGAGGCCGGTCGGGCTTCACTGGTCACCTACCTGAAAAACTATATTGCAGCAGTCTGAACCCTGAGAGCCGTCAGGGACTGTGACGGGCATGAGAGAATTTTCATTCTCCGCAATTGTTGCCGGCGATACGTTTGGCGAGTTCGGGCGCGATGATTTTGGAGGCCACGTCGGGCAAAGGATGCACACCATCAGGAATTGCCCTGGCCAGATCATCCGGCGTAAGACGCTCCCAGTTGGGCCGGTGGTCGACAAACTCCAGACCACGTATTTCGGCCTCTGTCTGATGGGCAGAGACATAGCTGTCGGCAAAGGGGCGGATTAGCCCCCGCAGCCCCGAAAACGGATTCATGGCCATGACGATGATCCGCGCTTGCGGCAGGCGCTGCCGCAGCTGGTCGAGGATCTCGCCGATATTCTTTCGGCTTTGCGCAAGCGACACGAACCGATGCAATGTCGCATCGTTAGCATAGAGTTCAATCAGGATGATATCCGGCTGCGCGGCAACGACGCGATCAACTTGGGTAAGGGCCCATAGTGACGTCTCGCCGCTCTTTGCAACGCTCTCGACTTTCACGGGCCTTTGCAGGCAGACTGAAAGCCCTGTCTCGAGAGCGGGCTGCCATCCCCCGCGGGCCGTCAAGGATGTTCCGAAAGCCACTATTTTCAGCGGCTGAGGACTATCGGCATGGCCGTTTTTGACCGCGGAAAACATCACCAGACACGCCAGAAACAGAACCAGTCCATAAGCCGGTCGCCTCGCAGTCGGCGCCGCTCGCCAAAGCAGCAAACACATCATCGGGAGACCTTGCCGCAGACTTGAGACAATTTCGTGAAATGGCCGCTCATGCCCGTTCGAGCAACGCGAAACTATCCAACCTCACTCTGGCGGATGGCTGCTTTGAGACGTCCGGGCTTTCAACCACGCGAAACAGCCGCCAATCACTCCTGACGAAATACGTGCTGCATCTGATCGGTCAGCGGCTTCGTCAGATAGGATATGACGGTCCGGTCGCCGATCTTGATAAAGACCTCGGCCGGCATGCCGGGATAGAGCTTTATCGTCTTCATCCTGGCAATGCTTTCAGCTTTCGGCTTGACGCGCAGGGGATAGTAGCTGATGCCCGTGCGCTCATCCTTGACGATATCAGGGGCGATTGAGGTAATCTCACCGCTCACATCAGGCGTCGTGCGTTGATCGAAAGCACTGAAGCGCACATCGACGGACTGACCGACGTGAACCTGGTCAATATCGCGGGTGGCGACTTTCGCCTCGACCGTAAGTTCGTTATTTTCGGGAACGACGAGCATCAACGTCTGACCGGGATCGATGACACCATTGACGGTGTGAACCGAAAGTTCGTGAACTCGCCCAGTCAGCGGCGCGGTAATGTCGAGACGGTGCAGCTGATCGAGTGCGGTTCCGCGGCGCTCTTCATATTCGGCGATCTGTGCCTCGACGTCGGTCAGGTCCTTTGCGATCTCCGAACGACGATCCTCATCCAGCTGGATCGACTGGCGATCGATCTCGATTGCCTTACCCTCGGCCTCGGCCTTTGATGCGATTTCCTGGCCGCTGTTGCCCTGGAGATCGGCGCGTGCGCGCTTGAGCGTATTCAAACGCTGAAGCGTGACGAGACCCTTCTTGTAGAGCGTATCAATGCCCTCAAGCTCCTGTTCGATCAAGCCCAAGGCATCGCTGGTGGCGTTGATCTGAACGACCAACCCCTTTACCTGCTCGGCCAGCTGGTCCTTGCGCGATGCCAACTGGCTCTTCATTCCGATAAGCGCCGTCCTGCGACTGTCGAACAATTTCTGCTCACCATCGAGAAGCTTCGCCGCGGAGCTGCTGGATGTCAGATCAGTGATGTTTTCCTCGACCTCGAACGAATCGGCGCCAATCCGTTCCGCCTTCAGACGGGCGCGGCGCGCATAAAGCTGAGCGAGCGTGCTTTCGACAATCGAGAGGTTCGCTCTTGTCGTCGTCCCATCGAGCCGTATCAGCACCTGCCCTGCCGTCACATGGTCGTTTTCGGCGACCAGCAGTTCCGACACGATACCACCTGTCAGGTGCTGGACCTTCTTGACATCGCCGTCAACAACGATCACGCCCTCGCCGATGACTGCGCTCGAAAGCTCTGTCGTCGCCGCCCAACCGCCGATGCCGCAAACGAGGGCTATCGACAACGCACCGACAACGGCAACATGCCGATTGAGGGAGCGTTTCGATTCACTGATAACTTTATTCACAATCTTCCCTCTGGCCTATTCGGCCGCATTGATGCCGTCGACCACGACTTTAAGCTGAGCCACGCGCTCGGCAATCGGCGTGCGCGCCGCTTCCGGCCGGCTGACCCTTGCCAGAACTTCCTCTTTCGGACCGAACGCGATCATCCGGCCATCTTGCATCATCAGCACGAAGTCACAGACCGCCAGAACGCCGGACCGATGTGCGATGACAACGACAATGCCGCCGCGCGCCCGCACGCTCATGATCGCAGCACTCAGCGCCCGCTCGCCTTCTTCATCAAGATTGGAGTTCGGTTCATCGAGCACGACGAGGAATGGTTCGCCGTAAAGCGCTCTTGCAAGCGCGATCCGCTGTCTCTGGCCGGCCGAAAGCGCCGCACCGCCTTCGCCGATTTCGGTTTCGTAACCGTTCGGCAGACGAAGGATAAGATCGTGAACACGCGCCGCCCTCGCTGCGGCAACCACTGCCTCGGGCGACATCTCCTTCGCGAAACGGCAGATATTCTGCGCGACGGTCCCCGAAAAAAGCTCCACATCCTGCGGGAGATAACCGATATGCCGGCCAAGTGCGTCACCGTCCCACTGGTCGAGTGCCGCACCATCAAGGCGAATGGATCCTCTGACGGTCGGCCAGATGCCCATCATCGCCCGCGCCAGCGACGACTTACCCGAGGCACTGTAACCAATGACCCCAAGCGCGCTCCCTGCCCTTAAGCCGAAGCTGACATCGGAGATGACCAGGCGCTGGCCAGCCGGTGGTCCGCTCGCCAGGCCCTCAACAGTGACTTGCTTGGTAGGAGCCGCGAGCGCAAGCGGGGCTGGAATCTCAGGAATGGTTTTCAGCAGGCTCGAAAGCCGCGCCCAGCTCTGCTGAGCAGAAACGAAGCCACGCCAATTTCCGATCGCTGCTTCGACAGGCGCCAGGGCGCGCGAGGTCAATATCGAGCCCGCGATGATAATTCCCGAAGAGGCCTGCCCTTGAATGACCAGGATTGCGCCGGTCGCAAGCGTCCCCGATTGCAGAGCAATACGGAAAATCTTCGACAAGGTCGCATATCCGTTGCCGACATCCGATGCCTGCCGAGTGATCGTCCGGTATTCACTGTTCTTGCGGTCCCAGATTTCGGCCATCGTGCCTGCCATGCCCATGGCGTGAATGACCTCGGAGTTGCGGATCGAGGTCTGCGCGAAGGCATTCCGCATATTTGCGGAGTCAGACTGCTTTTTTGATAGCGTCCGCGTTCCCTGATTGGTCATGAACGTCAGGATGGCGAGAACCAGCGATCCACCGATCGCGATATATCCGATCGCCGGATGAAAGAGGAAACAGATCACGATATAGAACGGCAACCACGGCAGATCGAACATCGCTGTCGGGCCCATACCGGACAGGAAGGTTCTGATCTGGTCGAAGTCGCGCAACGGCTGAAGCCCGTCGCCGCCGATTTTGACCTTCAGCGGAGCCTTGATAAGCGCCCGGAACACACGTCCGTTCACCATCTCGTCAAGTGAACCGGCAACACGCACGAGCATCCTGCTTCGCAGAACCTCGAACGCTCCTTGAAAGGCGTAAAGCATCAACGCAAGTATTGCCAGGGCAGCCAGCGAGGGTATGCTTTTGCTGGGGATGACCCGGTCATACACCTCAAGCATAAAAAATGAACTTGTAAGATAGAGGATATTGATAAGCGCACTTGCTATTCCAATGAAAACAAGCCCCCCCTTGCATTTCCTCAAGGCTTTGGATGGCTCGCTCGCATCCGCTGTTGAACTCTGAAACACGAAGTAATCCCTCTCTTACCGCATAACCCACAGGCATACATGCCAGCGCACTGCAGCTACGGGTCCATCAAGCCCGATCAATAACACAGCCGCATCTGGATTGTCGGCRCCGGTGCCGATCTTCCGCTTGCAAGCTCACACCTATTATATGAATCCCACCGAAAAATGGCCAAGAAATTCCAATTTATAGCGCGCGCGATTTCAGGGGTTCTAACTTGACGCTACGCTAAATATACCGGCCCAAGCAAGTGAAAATCGCAAACCGCCCAATAACGGGCCAAAGGGATAGCCGTGCCGCGTGCTTAAACACGATGTTTACTCGGGCATTAACTATATATTCAGTCCATATTTTACTCTGAAGATGAACGGCTGAAATATTAGGTCAGCGACCATTCCCCGACTCGACTGCCGGCGAGCACTCATCATCGAGCTTTAATGTCGAGATAAAACGGCTGGCAAGGCGGCCCCGCCGACCCGTCCCGTCTGACTCAGACCAGCAGATKTGAGCCATGAAATGCATCCACGTTGATGGAGACGCTCAACGAGTCCGTATCGATGTGTGAAGCACCGTCGGAGATCTTGTACTGGAAGGATTCGCTGACGTTACCGCTAATGCCGGCGAGTTTGGCCGCATCGACCGTATAGGCGTAGTCACCATCGCTGTCGACATGGATGACGCCGTATTTCCCGGTCAGCGTCAGCCCATGCTTGTCCACCGCACTGTCACCGAAGCGGCGGAGCAGCACAGTCCCGTTGGAGGCACTGTCGTTTTCGAGGATATTGCCGTGATAGGCGCTGCCGGTGTCACTCGCGATCTTCAGGTTGTCATGGACGGCGACGATCTTGGGAACGACGGCTGCGGCTACCGTCGCGGTATGCGTTTCTGTTGCGGGAGCCTGGGTAATTGTTTGCGGCAGCGCTGGTACTTCCACATGCTGCTCGACGACTGGTACGGTAGGCGTCTGCTCATTGTTCGATGACGTATTGCTGCTCGTGCTGCCAGCGGCGCTGTCAAGCTCGGCCTGCGCTTGTTCGAACGTTTTGTTCTCGCCGATGGAGAACGTGTTCTGAGCAGCAATTGCGGGCGGCATCGTCAGCGTCGATACCAGGCTGTCGATGATATTGTCATGAAAAGAACCCGATGCGGACCTGTCTACCTTCAGCGCTGACGAGGACAGGCCGTCAAAGACATTGTCATGGATATCGATGTTCTCACGAACATAGTTTGGATAGCCCGCTGCGCTAACCAGGACGCCATAAACGCCACCATGCACATAATTTCCGCTGATGTCATAGTTCTTCGCATCTCCCTGATCGCCAAGGCCAATACCGTAGGACCAGCTATAGCCGCCGTATCCCGAGATGTCGTTGTCGTGGATGGCGATATTCGTGCCCGCCTGGGCACTCAACCCAAAGCCACCGCCGATGAGCGTGTTGCCATCGACCACGGCGTTTACAGCCCTGACCAACACGAGGACACCCTTGGCGCTATTGGTCTCCGTCTGCTCCAGATGATTGTCCTTGACCAGAATATTGCTGCTATCATTGAGCTGGATAGCGTCTGCCGCTGCACCCTGGCTGTTGGTGACGGTATTGTTGACGAGGGTGACACCGTTGACCTTGTCCATCCAAATGCCATCGGCATGCACCCCGGTCAGCTTGCTGTTCTCAATCGTGATGTTCTGGCTGCTTTGGAAGCTGATCGAGCCGGGCTTTCCAGCAAGGCCTGTATTTGTCACCTCGACGTTGCGAACCGTCCAGTTCGACACATTCCCTGCATATATCGCGTTGGCGCCGGTATCGGCGATCTTGATGTTCTCAATGACGATGTTCGAAGCCTTGGAACCGTGGATGCCGTCATTGCTGCTGTGAATGACCGGCGCATCGCCAACACCGTAACTGCCAATCGTGATTGGAGCGGCAACGCTGCCGGAGTATTTCAAATCGAACTGTTCGTTGAACACGCTTCCGGCAGCCAGGAGCACGCTATCGCCCGGGTTGAGCTTGAGCGCCTCGACAGCGGAAAGCGTCGCGAAAGCCGCCTGCTCGCTCACTCCACTGTTCTGATTGGATCCCGTTGCCGAATTTACATAGTAGACGGTCACACCATGATCTCCCAAAGATACTGGAAAACCTTCTACCCGCGGACCTCTCTCTGCCTCCTAAAATGGAACACTAAAATGCGTTCTATCTCGAGATAATTCTTACGTCCGCTGCAAAATATCTTCATTTCGCAAATATTTCGCATTGCAAAAAAAGTTGCACTGCACAATTATGAACAAGTTACCTGATATCGGCATCGGCAATAAGATTACCTCCTAGAACACGCATCTTAATTTGTAAAAAATGCGCCTCCAAAGAGACATTACTTGATAAACATATGTTACAAGAGAACGACATCAGTTACTTCGTCGAAAAGCATGAGATAGAGCGATCAACGAAACAAAACCGCGATATCACGCCATAGCCCGTAGTGATTATATCAACATCTCATCTGCACATCAGAACCTCAACGTATTCTTATAAATTGCTGCTGAATAAACATTCTTTCCCTCTGAAGAAATTTGAATTCGTATCTGTCATTTGACACTTTCACTTATTATTAACGCAACAAACGCCAGGCACTTCATTGTCTTATGCGAGTTGCATGTGTGTCATTATTGTACAATACACCAGAAAATGTTCACTTRCTGTTAACTACGCCCTTGACTCTCTGTATTAAGATATCCTTAATCGGGCAGCTCGCTAAAGGTCAGAATTGACCTATCAAAGAACTATTCAAGGAGAGAACTGATGGCTGTTCACGCAACCGACGATAGTGCAACATTCCTGGAAACAGACGCCATTTCAGGAAATCTGCTTTCCAACGATTCATCCGATAACGGACACCTTTTCCTGCGCGCCTTCGACGGCGCGAGCGTTGGCGCCAAGRSCGGCAACAGCCAGRTCACCGARATCCAGGGCGACTACGGCACYTTCTTCGTCAAGCCCGATGGCAGCTACACCTATGTSCTRAGCGAYGCTGCCAAGRTCRRCTTCRCCAAYGGTGAATYGYWCCAGGAGAAGGTTTCSTACAARATCTCCGACGGCAGCGGTCATACCGATGTCGGCCTGTTCACCCTGAACATCCAGGGCGTAACCCAGGTAAAGCCGATCGCGGTCGACGACCACTACAGCTTCAACGAAGGCGACGCCATCGGCGGCAACGTTCTGGACAACGACATTGCCGGCGACAACGGCAAGCTCTTCCTTCGTCAGTTCGACGGCACGAACGTCAGCGCCAAGAGCGGCCTCGACGCTRTTACCGACATCGTCGGCGACCATGGTGTCTTCCACGTCAAGCCGAATGGCGAATTCACCTACACGCTGACGGATGACCTGGCTGCCGGCCAGAACGTCACGGAAACCGTCCAGTACTACAAGATCTCCGATGGCGAAGGCCACACGGATGCTGGCGTTCTGACGCTCAACATCACGGGCACCGACGCTCACCTTGCTTGATCAGCAGCAGTAAATCAGTCAGACACAACGCCCGCCGCGCAATCGGCGGGCGTCTTCATATGTCCGCTTGTTTTGACGCGCGGTGCCGGCGGGGTTCAATCATGTGCGGTTGAAGGTCTGAAAAGCGGGCATAATACTTTTTAGCTAGTTCTTATAAATGCCGGGGTGGCGTAGTCTTCATGTTCGGAGGACACGCCGTTGACCGAACACATCGAACCCAGGCAAATCGAAACAGACGATCTGACGAAAGTCTGGTCCGTGACGGAGTTCTGCGCGCGTCACCGCATAGATACCGAGGAACAAGCGCTGCTGCTCAAGCTTTTCGGACCGTTCGCGACCGCCTCCGAATTGCTTCACAATGCCAAGCGCGCGCCAAGGTTCAGATAAAAGGTCCTTCACCTCGTTGCCTGGACGGATGTGCCGATGAGGCCCCCTCTCTCGCTCTTCAACGATCTTGCCATAAATGCCCGGCAGGTCCTTCAGTGAACGGGACTGCGCAAGATATCACCCGATCGGGCGACGCTCGCTGTTCTTGCCTCTCCTTAGACATTTATGCAGTAATCGAAATGGTGCGATCGTTGCAATTGGCGGAACCATCATCGTGAAAACGAGCGGCGCTAGTATGGATCATGTCGATATCATTGATGCTGTCTATCAGGCTGCGGTCCGTTCAGAATTATGGCCGGATACCCTCTGCTCGATCGTTGACTACGTCGGCGCCATCGCCGGAAATATTGTCTACCAGGCGCCCGATGGTCGCGGCAGCTTTTTGATCCCCGGCCGCATGCGTGAAGATTTGAATGCGCTCTATCTTCAGCATTATACGGGAAACCCCTATGCCCGCGCATTCGAGAAGGTAAAGCCGGGTGAGATTGCAGTCGGCAATACGTTGATCGATGCAGAGGCCGTCCGGCATTCGGCGTTTTATGCCGATATCTGCGCGCCTCAGCACATCTTCAATCAGCTCTTCCTGCCGCATGCCAGCCTGCACGAGCGTGGAGGTATCGGCGGTGTCGCTCTTTTCCTGTCTCGTCAGCAAGACGAACACGCCGTCGAAGCGGCGGCACGGCTGAAGCTGCTGAGTCCGCATATGGCGCGGGCAATCGATCTTTCCTTTCAGGTAAACCAGATCGCCCGTGCACCCGAATTGCCGCAACGGCTGATCGATGCAATGGCTGACGCGGCCCTGCTGATCGATAGTCGCGGTGCAGTCCTTCTGTTGAATGCGGCGGCCGAAGCACTGCTCAAGCAGGCCGACGGCATTTTCCTCAGCCGATCCGAGAGGCCCTCGCTTGCTGCCCATATTCCAGAGACATCCACCCGGCTAGTGAACGCCATTCGCCAGGCGTTGCTGATAGCCGATGGCGAGGACACGCCGTTCGGAGGAGCTTTGTCGATCTCTCGGCCATCGGGTTTGCCACCTTATTTGGTGATGATCACGCCGCTTGCAGCGACAGCGGTTTCCATCTGGGATGCGGTTGACAGCGGAGCGCGCGTCCTCATTCAAATCGTCGATCCAGAAGCAAAGACGCGCCGGCAAGCGCAACAACTGCAACACATCTTTGGCCTGACCGAAGCCGAAACCCGGGTCGCTGCACTGATCGGCAGCGGAATGAATTTGCCCGAGATTGCCGAGGTTCTTGGAATTTCGTCCAACACGGCAAAAACACACACTAGCCGATGCTTTGGCAAAACGGGAACTCGATCCCAGGCGGCTCTCGCCAGGTTGATTGCGTCGATCCCGATCGCGGGAAACAGGACGGCGGCGCCGTCCCGTGCGAAGGGGAAGAGCCTTCCGCGGCAATCGTAAATTCCCAAGCCATCTTCACATTCAATATGCTTTGAAGAGGCCGCTGCGTGACCTTCATAGGTCAGGGCGATTTTCCTGAATTGCTGCTCACTCTCTGCACAGAATCTGCAATCCGGCGCGGCATCCTTCGGCCATGAGCAAGAATGACATCCCGCCCCGCTTCACTCCGCCCGCTTTGCCGGATCGCCTCCGCAATGACGGATGGTGGCTGACGGAGACAGACGGGCCTCAGGCTGCCGAGAAGGTTTCCGTGATCATGCTCATCGTGATCGAAAAGCGCCATTTAGAGGAGCAACTATGGACGCAACCGAGACATTGACGCCACCAATCCCTCTCAGGCGCGGCAGCGGCCGAATTGCCGCGCTGCTTGGGCTCGTGGCTCTGGCGGATTTTCTGATCTTCGGCCAGCAGCCCGGGATAAATCTTTTCCTGTTTGCGCTCGCCGTCTGCGCCGGCATTCTACTTTCGGCCGGGAAGATCCGGGCGCCGTCAATGGCTGCTTTCCTGTTTGGTTTTTCGGTTCTGGCGTCGGCGCCTCTGCTGGAAGCGCCCTCATTAGCCGGCATCAGCCTTTGCTTCAGYGCGCTGATAGCGGTTGCTCTCGTCGGCGCCAGGCTTATGCCTCGCAGTCTCACCGGTCTGCCGCTAGTGTTTCTCCGTTTTGCTCTTGTCATCCCCTTGCGGCTTGCCGACGATATTAGGAAATATCTTAAGACGCCGGCCAAACGTTTCTCCTTCACCGTCCTTCGGCAGGGCGTCGGCCTCTGGATCATGCCGCTCGTTCTCGCCGCAGTCTTCGTGTTCCTCTTTGCGGCTGCGAACCCGCTGATCGAGATCGCGCTACGCAGTATTGATTTTGCCGTTCTGCTGCAGTTTCTCGATCTTTGGCGGATCGGTTTCTGGATGATGATCGCCATCGTGGTCTGGGCGCTGTTGCGGCCACGCCTGAAGCGTCGCGCTGCGAGGTCGCAAGCCGGCAGGCCCTTCATGATCGTGCCGACCAGAGATGCGCCGCTCGGCCATGCCTCGCTGTTGCGGTCGCTGATCCTGTTCAACGCGCTCTTTGCCGTGCAGACGCTTCTCGATCTCGTCTATCTCTGGGGCGGCGCAGATCTGCCCGATCACATGAGCCATGCTGAATATGCTCATCGCGGCGCCTATCCGCTGATTGCGACGGCACTTCTGGCCGCCGGTTTCGTCCTCGTTGCCATGCGGCGCGGTGGCCCCGGTGATCATAGTTCGCTCATCCGCGGCCTCGTTCACGCCTGGATCGGCCAGAACATCCTTCTCTGCCTGTCGTCCATGCTGCGGCTCGGGCTTTACGTCGAGGTCTATTCGTTGACGGAATTGCGTGTCGCTGCCGGTCTCTGGATGGGACTCGTCGCTATCGGCCTTGTCTTGATCCTGCTGCGCATTCTGCTCAGCCGATCCAACGAGTGGCTGATC
Source organism: Rhizobium sp. P1_E1 (assembly GCF_056406015.1). Lineage (NCBI taxonomy): Bacteria > Pseudomonadati > Pseudomonadota > Alphaproteobacteria > Hyphomicrobiales > Rhizobiaceae > Rhizobium > Rhizobium sp. P1_E1. The sequence goes on from NZ_JBFUAY010000058.1 coordinate 21,567, forward strand.
GCCGCCAACCTCGCCTCCCTGATTGCGGTGCTCTATATCAGCGCCTTCATCGATTTCCCGGCTGTGATCGCCCGTTTCAATGTCGTCCATAGCCAGGAGATCAGCCAGGAAGGCCCACCGCTCGACCTCGATTATCTCTCCTCGCTCGGTCCTTCCGTCATTCCGGCGCTCGATCTCTATCTCCAGATGTTGCCGGGCTACCTGGTCGACAAGCGGAATCAAGCGCTGGCATTTCGGTACTACCTCGTCAGGGATTTCGAACGGCGCCCGCGTGACTGGCGGAACTGGACCTTCCGGGCGGCGCGGCTGGAGACCCATCTTCTATCTCCTGCTGCCATTGCAAGATAGAAAGAGAACGATGACAACAGGTACGAAAAACAACGCAGGACTGGTGGATGGCGCCCCGAATTCTCGTCGTCGATGACGAACCTCACATCCGCGACGTGATTTGTTTCGCGCTTGAGCGCGCCGGCCTGGCATCGATGGCCGCCCGCAACGGCACCGAGGCGATGGCGGCCTTCCGCCGAGGCAACATCGATCTCATCATTCTCGATATCGGCATGCCAGATATGGATGGCCTGGAGGTCTGCCGCCAGATCCGCAAGACGTCGGGATTGCCGATCCTGTTTCTTTCGGCGCGTGACGAGGAGATCGACAGGGTACTGGGTCTCGAAATTGGCGGAGACGATTATGTCACCAAACCTTTCAGCCCGCGCGAACTCATGGCTAGGGTCAAGGCTATTTTGAAGCGCAGCAGCAATGGGGCAGAACCTGAGAGACGCCACGCCACACTTGTTGCTGGCGCGCTCAGCCTGGATCGTCGCGGCAGGACAGTCACCTTCTGCGATGGTGAGATCGCAATGACGGCGCTCGAATTCGCAATTCTGGATGCTTTGCTGTCACGCCCCGATATGGTTTTCAGTCGCGAACAATTGATGGAAGCGGCCTATGGCGCCGGTACCTATGTCGCTGACCGGACGATCGACAGCCATATCCGCAACATCCGGGCCAAGTTCCTGGCGGCCGGCGGCCAGGGGGTCATTGCAACGGTTCACGGCATCGGCTTCAAACTCGGCAGTGAAATCGGGAGGAAGGCCTGATGCTGGCGCCCAAGGTCAAGACAAAATGGCGGCCGACGCTGGCGCTGATCGTCTATGTCGTGCTTCTTGCGGTCATGGCGCTGCCGATCCTCATCGTCATCTGGTTTCGCACCGTGGAGATGAGTTCGAACCGGATGGCACCTGCGGAAATCGGCGCCCTCGCCGTCGTCTTCATGCTGACGCTCGGCGTTGCCTATGTGCTGACGCGCACCATCACCGGCCCTATCGACGCCTTGATTGCCCGCGCGGACGAGATCGCCCGTGGCGGCAAGGCGGCGATCCGACCGCTTGAAAGCTACGGAACATGCGAGATCGCTTTGCTGTCGCAAAGCTTCCTCGATCTCGCCGGAAAACTGGTCGATCGCACCGAATATATCAGCTCCTTTGCCGCCCATGTCTCCCACGAACTGAAATCGCCGCTGACGGCCATCCGCGGTGCCGCCGAACTTTTACGCGACGATGATGCGGAAAGGCCGATGACGAAGGCGCAGCGTTTGCACTTTCTCGATAACATCGTCGCCGACGCAGTCCGGCTCGATGCGTTGCTGCAGCGGCTGAGGGAACTTGCGCAGGCGGAAACCCTTGTCGCCGAGGGCAGAAGCAGCGTCACCGACATCATATCCTCACTGCGCGGGCGATTTCCCGCCCTGGATATTTCCGGCTCAGGCGATACGGAAATATCGGTTGCTCTTCCTCAGGAAGCAGCCGCCATCGTCTTTGCCAACCTTGCCGAAAACGCTCTTCAGCACGGCGCCACGCTGTTGGAACTCAGAGTATCGGCCGACGCCCGAACAGCCGTCATTCTTGTTCGTGACGACGGCAGCGGTATTTCCGAGGCAAATCGCCAACGCATCTTTCAGCCGTTCTTCTCCACCCGCCGCGAACAGGGCGGCACCGGCATGGGCCTCGGTATCGTCCGCGCCATGCTGAGCTCGCATGGCGGGACGATCCGCCTGCTGCAGACGACCGGCGCCGGCACCGAGTTCGAAATCACCATCCCGGGACCGAACTGGCGCTCCAGAGACTGATAGGGGCATTGCGCGGAAGGGCGATCCCGGCACTGCCCCGTCCTGAGCAAGGCAATGTCATCAAGCGAGTGGATCAGTTTCCAGGTTCTATCGCCGTCAATGCCGCCTGCGCGATGACATCTGCAATGCGTTTGGACAGCGCCGGGTCGGAAGCAGCGCGGGCGAGGGTTACACCGCCACTGAGCATGGCGAGTAGCAAGATCGCCTGATCTTCCCGGCGTGTTTCGGATTGACCTGGTATCTCACCCTCCGGCAAGCCGACCGCAACTTCCTCGATGAGAAGTTTGAGTTCTGCCGTATAGGCGCTTCGTGTTTCATCGTCTGCGCGCATGACGTCGGGGGAGAGGCTCGGCAGAGCGCAGCTCTCGCCCAGATCGCAAGTTCTTTTAAAGCCGAGATAGTAGCCGACGAATGTCGTCAACCAGTCTTTCGGTTGCCTGGCCTTCAGCGCCGCAATTCCTTGCCGCAGCTCTTCCAGACCCGTCAGCACGGCGGTGCGAAAGGCTTCACCCTTGGACTTGAAGTGTCCGTAGAAGGCACCGTTGGTCACCCCTGCGGCCTTGGTCAATGCATCGATGCCAGCACCGCCATAGCCTTCCTTTCTGAAAACCTGTCCAGCCGCCGCGATGACGCGCGTTCGGGTCTCCTGCTTATGTTCGGCACTATATCGCATCTATGTCCCTTTTGGAGTGATCACTCTTTATGGCTTGCTAAGAGAGTGATCGATGTGTATTCATAAAGAGTGATCGGTATATATCATAAGCGGTCACGGTTCAAACAGGGAGATATACGATGCCTATCACACTCACCGTGCCCGAAGGCCTACTTTCGCAGCAGGCTCAGGCGCAAGCCTTTGCCGGATTGACGGACGCGGTGCTCGATGCCGCCGGCTTGACCGGCAATGACTTCATGACAGCCAATATTATCGGCACGATCAATGTGCTGCCGCAGGAGCATGTGCTTGCGGCGGGAGAGCCGATCGCTGCAGCCTTCGTCGAGCTCAAGCTGCCCGAGATCGCGCTGGTGAGCGCTGAAGCAAAACAGGCTTTCTTCGAAAAAGCGGCCGATGTCATCGAACAGGCCGCCGAAGGCCGGCTGAAGCGCGAACATATATGGTCGAACATCGTCTACGCGCCTGAAGGGGCCTGGGGTATCGCCGGCCGCAGCTACAACAATGCCGATCTCGTCTGTGCCATCCAGGGTGCGGTTGCCGCCTCGTAACGATCGCGGCGTACGCTCGGAAATCTCAGACTTGCAATGCCGGGCCGGCGACACCAAGGCGTCGCGGTCCGGCGCCTTGACGGAGCCAAGCCATGCAGCTTGCTAACTATCTGTTCTTTTCCACAGGTTGCGAAGAGGCGCTCGCCTTCTATGCCGAATGCGGGCTTGGCCGGATCACGCAATTGAAGCGCCACGGCATGGACGGGATGCCCGTTGCCAGCAAAGCCATGCGGGACAAGGTGATGCACGCTCGTTTCGAAGGACCTGATGTTCTGTTCTTCGCCTCGGACAATCATGATGCGGAGCCGATGCGAGGCTCCGCCCACATGCTGATCATGGACGACCGCGACAGTACCGACAGCCTATTCGCACGGCTGGCCGAGGGCGGAGAGATCACGACACCACTCGCCGTCCAGCCATGGGGAAGCTATTATGGCAAGTTCACGGATCGCTTCGGTGTCCAGTGGATGCTCGATTGCCTGGCGTGAGCATGTGCTCTATGCGCGAGTGTGAGCCGATAACACCCCGATACCCGCTAAGTGTCGGCGTCTGTGTCGTAATCATTCAGAATATCGCGCGCAGAGGACAATCGGCAGGATCGCAGGGGAGACACTCGCCCCCGATCAAGCGGCTGCGAACGCCCTACCCTACCCGGTGCCCGCGTCTTACCGCGTCGTATAGCCGCCGTCGATAACCAGCACTTCGCCGGTGACATAACTTGCCGCCGCGGAGCAGAGGAACAATGCGGCACCCGCCACCTCCTCCGGCTGCCCGACGCGTCCCATCGGCGTCATGCTGCGCCAGGTCGGGAACCAGTCGGGATTGTCGATGCCGCCGCGCGACAGGTCGGTCTCGATATAGCCGGGGGCGATGGCGTTGACGCGGATATTCTCTGCGGCAACCTCGCTGGCGAGGCTCTTCGTCATCATGTGGACGGCCGCCTTGGAGGCGTTATAGGCGACCTGGTTCTGCGGAATGTTGGAAACGATGCCCGAAATCGAGCCGATATTGAGGATGGCGCCGCCGCCCTGACGCCGCATGGGTGCGAGTGCCGCCCGGCAGGCACGGAAGACAGTGTCGACATTGACGGTCATGATCTCGCGCCAGATGGCATCGGAGAACTCGCCGCTGTCGCCATGAATGGCGATGCCGGCATTGTTGACAAGGATGTCGAGCCGTCCTGTTCGTGAAAGGGTCTCAGCGACGAGTTCGTCGGCAGCGCTTTCCTTCATCAGGTCGGCAACAATGAAATCGCAATCGACGCCCGCCTTGGAGAGCCGGTCTTCTGCCGCTGCATTGCGGCTTCGGCCCGTGATGATGACTTTGGCGCCCGCCTCGCCGAGCGCCTCGGCGATGGCAAGCCCGATGCCGCGCGTACCGCCGGTCACCAGCGCCACCTGTCCGTTCAGGCGAAATCTGTCGAAGATCATGTCCGTTTCCTCTCGGCGATTGTTGAAGGCGATCGCGCTTTCGTCAGATGTCGGCGCTCTGCGGCAGGATAACGAGATCGCGAATCGTAATGTTGCGTGGGCGCGTCAGCATGAAAAGCACGGCCTCGGCCACTTCGTTCGCCTCCATCAGGCCGCCCGCGGCGAGCGCCTCATCCAGCTTCTCCTGCGGCCAATCGCTGAGAAGGGCGGTGACGACCGGACCGGGAGCGATGGCACCGACGCGCAAGCCATGCTTGGCCACCTGCCGCCTCAGCGTGTGGACGAATGCCTGGACCGCATGTTTCGAGGCGGTGTAGATCGGTTCCCAGACGACCGGGATCATGCCGGCAACGGAACTCGTTAGGATGATATCGCCGGTCTTGCGTTCGACCATATGCGGCAGAACGGCATGCACCGAACGGAATGCGGCGTTGATGTTTAGATTGAGCATCCGGTCCCAGGCATCAGGGTCTCCGCCCAGCACTTCGCCGCCGATGTAAGAGCCGGCATTGGCGTGGAAGATATCCAGCTGGCCCGCTTTTTCCAGGATCTGCGGCATCATCCCTTCAACGCTTTTCGGATCGGTGAGATCGATGACCAACGGAATGGCGTTTGCGTCGAGTTTCGAGCAGATTTCCTTCAAGGCTTCTTCATTGCGGTCAACCAGCACGACTCGAGCGCCCGCGGCAAGCAAAGCCTTGGCGCATTCAAGGCCAATACCCGACGCAGCTCCGGTGACGGCCGCGACTTTTCCAGACAGATCCTGTCCCATTTTCTTCCTCTGGTTTCCTGGTTGGCTAGAGCATTTCCGTTTTCTTCGAATCACGGAAGTGCTCTATCTCTTTGTTTTCACGCAATTCCGGACGCAAAACCGTGGCGCACTTTTGCTGATTGCTCTAAGCCCGGCCGTGCGAGATCCGCGATCGGCGTGCCAGCGAGTCGACGATGACGGCGACGGCAAGGACGGCGCCCGTGATCATGTATCGAAGCGACGATGACAGATCGAGAAGCGTCAGCCCGCTGGCGATCGACTGAATGACGATGATGCCGAGAAGCGCTGAATAGGCACTGCCCCGCCCGCCGAACAGGCTCGTGCCGCCGATGACCGCCGCAGCGATGGCGTTGAGATTGACGTCGCCGGTGCCGGCCTGCTGACTTGCCGTCGCCAGCCGGGCGGCAGAGAGAACGCCGCCAGTTGCCGCAAGCAGGGCGCACATGACGAAGGCGCTCGTGTAGATCCGCGAGACGTTGATGCCGGAACGACGGGCCGCTTCCCTGTTGCCGCCGACGGCGTGCATGGAGCGTCCCCATTTGGTTCGCGTCAGTGCATAGTTCATGGCGGCGGCAAGCCCGACGAAAAGGCCGAACATCCACGGAATGCCGCGCGACTGGTTGAGATAGAACGCGACTGCTTCCAGGGCAAGTGTGATGATGACAGCGCGGATAAGCAGTCCGCGGGCCGATTTTGCCGACAAGCCGGCCGCCCGCCGGCGCGCCGACGTGCGGTAGCTGGAGAAGAAGAAGGCAATGCCGGCAAGTGCTACCAGCAGATAGGCGATCGGGTCCRGCATGACCATGATTTGGCCGAAACTCACGAGCCAGGAGCCATAGGGAAGATTGATCGAACCCGTCGCTCCGAGGATATAGAGCTGCAGGCCGAGAACCGCGAGCAGTCCGGACAGGGTGGACACGAAACTCGGCATGCCGAAGCGGTTGAAGACAAACGCGTAGAGCGAGCCGATCAGGGCGCCGACGATCATCGCGGCGAGGACTGCAAGGACCACCGGCCAACCCTGGTTGACCCAGAAGACGCCGACCAGCGCCGAGGCGAAGCCGCTGACGGAGCCGACGGAAAGGTCGATCTCACCCACCATCAGGATACAGACGATACCCAGCGAGATGACGCCGACCGTCGAGCAGTCGAACAGCATGTTGACAAGGTTGCTGCTGGAGAGAAACACCGGATTGAGCGCCTGAAACACCGTCCAGATGATCGCCAGGCCGACAATGACCGGCAGTGAGCCGAGATCGCCGGAGCGGATGCGATCCCAAAAGGCCTGGATCGAACCGCCGAAACTGTCGTCATGGCGCACTCTCTCATCACGCCGGTCGAGCAGCGCCGGTGCTGCCGGATCATTGTCGATGGTCTTCATCATGGCCTGCCCTCCTCGTTCGGTTGGCTTTGCGCCTGGCGGCGCGACGCTCGGCGGGAGACGGAATTGTTGGATGCACCGGTGATGGCGCTGACGAGCTGCTCGTTGGACGCGTCGGGCAGCATGGTGCCGTTGTTGCGACCGAGGCGAAGGACGACGATGCGATCGGCGACGGCGCGCACATCCTCCATGTTGTGGCTGATCATGATGACAGCGAGGCCGCGTTCCCGCACGCGCTCGATGAGGTCAAGCACTTCAGCGGTCTGGGCAACGCCGAGCGCTGCTGTGGGTTCGTCGAGCATGATCAGTTTCGGCTCGAGCAGCAGCGATCGGGCGATCGCTACCGTCTGGCGCTGTCCGCCGGAAAGTGAGGCGACGGGCTCGCGCACACTGGGAATGCGAGCCRAAAGCTCATTCAAGAGTTGCCAGGCGCGGATCTCCATGGCGACCTCATCGAGCTGATAGGGGCTGAGCTCCTTGCCGAGGAAGATGTTGGCGACGACGTCGAGATTTTCGCAAAGTGCCAAATCCTGGAACACCGTTGCAATGCCGAGGCCGAGAGCAGCACTTGGGCTCGGCAGGTTCACCGGCTTGCCTTCGAACAGGATCGTGCCCGAGCTTGGCTGATGCACACCGGCCAGGATCTTGACCAGCGTCGATTTGCCGGCGCCATTGTCGCCCACCAGCGCCACGACCTCACCGGCATACACATCCAATTCGATATCGGTCAGCGCCGACACCGCCCCGAAGTTCTTCGATATTCCGCGCAGACTGAGGACAGGCTGACGGGAAGGGTCAAGATTGTGAGAGGTTTCAGACATCGCCTGGCCTTTCGGAAAAAGCAAAACGGAAAGCGCGACCGGCGGCCGGTCGCGCTTTCCTTGCGGATTACTTCGTGATGCCAAGCTTGTTGCAGCCGTCGGCATAGCGGCCGGTGCACAGCTCCTCGGCGGTGTTGATCTTCTTGTCGATGATCTCGGCCTTGAGGTTTTCGGCAGTGACGACGGCAGGGACGAAAAGCTGCGCCGGCGTGTCGTAGAGCGTCATTTCGGCCTTCGGCGTTTCTCCGGCCAAGAGCTTTACGGCGACATCGGCAGCGGCGGCGGCGACGATTTCGCTCGGCTTGGAGATCGTATTGTACTGATCCCCCGCGATGATCAGCTGGAGTGCCGCGATCGTCGCATCATTGCCGGTCACCGGCGGCACGGGGTCGACACCCGCCGCCTTGAAGGCTGCGATGGCGCCGCCACCCGTGCCGTCATTGGCAGCGACCACGCCGACAATCTGTTTGCCGAAGCGGGTGATTTGGCCGCCGGCCCATTGCTGGGCATTYGAGGGCTGCCAATTGGGTGTGTCGAATTCAGCAAGCGTCTTGTATCCGCCACTCGCCAGACCCTCATGAATGCCGTCCTTGATCAGCCCGGCAGCCGCATCGGTCGGCGAACCGTTGATCTGCAGGATGCCGCCTCCATCGGTCGGCACATTCTCAGCCTTCAGATGCTGGACGAGCGATTCCGCAATTGCCTTGCCRATCGCCTTGTTATCGAAGGAGACGTAGAAATCGGCCTTGCCTTTCGGAATCGGACGGTCATAGGCAATGACCTTCACACCCTGGCTCTGTGCGAGCTGGACGAGCGATGCGGCCGCCGCCGAATCCACCGGGTCCAGCACGATGACTTTGGCGCCCTGGGTGATCGCCGAATTAAACTGCTGCTGCTGTTTTGCGATATCGGCATCGGCGTTCTGATAGAGAACCTTGCACGACGCGCAAAGCTTCTTCATTTCCGCGACGAAACCCGGGTGATCGTGCTCTTCGTAGCGGGTAGAGCCCTGATCGGGCATGAGGAATGCCACTGTCGCATCCGAAACGGCCGTTTGCGCAAAAGCGGAAGTACCGCCCAGCAAGGACAGGACAAATACCGCGGCGCCTGCCGCCTGTGTTGAGAATTTCATCATTTCCATCTCCTCCCATTGGTAAAAATTGTGTAGGTTCGTGATTGCACTGTCTGCTGTGGCCGTTCGGCTGAATGAACGGTCGCGCCTGTCCCGGCGTTTGATGTTTTTGAGGACAAGCATCTCCGATCGCGAGCCGCTCATCGCACGCCCACGTTCAAAGTCAGTGTCAGTTTTCGCTCCTCCTCCTTGTCCTCCCTCGTCCCTTGGACCGTGCTCGTTCGGCTCCGCATTTCCGTTTTTCTCCGAGTCACGGAAATGCTCTGTCTTTTGTTTTACGCAATTCCGGACGCAAAACCGCTGCGCACTTTTGCTGGAATTGCTCTAGGCCGCCTTTGCCACATTGATATTGTCACCCAACAACCGCCGGAAACGCGAAGGCGTCATGCCTTTTTCCGCGAGAAACTGCCGGTTGAAGTTGGACAGATTGTTGAAGCCGACCTCGAAGCAGATATCGGTGATCGATGCATGGTCATCGCTCATCAGGATCTGGCAGGCGAGATTGATGCGCAGGCGTTTCACATATTGTACCAGCGACATGCCGGTATGGCGGCGGAAGCCTCGCGAAAAGGCGCCGGTCGACTGTTCGGCGATCGCCGCGAGATCAGCTTCGTCGAAGGATTTCGTGAGGTTCTCTCTGATATAGGCGAGCGCCTTGTTGATGCCGGCCGACATGTAGCCCGATGGATCGGGCAAATAGCTCGGGCTGGCGAGAAGCTGGGAATCCTGCGCCCGGCTGAGCAGGCCGACGATCATCATGAACAGCTCGATGCGACGCACACCATGCGCCTGCTGCACCTCGTTCATCAGGGGAGCAACCTGCCGGCTGGTATCGGCGCCGAAGAGCACGCCGCGGCGGGAGGCTTCAAGAACCGGATCGAACGGGCCGAGCTCGGCCAGCACCTTCATCGTGTCGCTGATGAAGCCCTCGCTGAACTGGATGAGCTGGCATCGAAGCGGAATGCTCGAGCCCTTCGGGACATCGCTGATCCAGTTGTGGGGGAGATTGGGACCAGCAAGAACGAGATTGCCAGGCTCGAATTCGCCGATGAAGTCGCCGACGAAATACCGTCCCGTTGTCGCCACGACGAGATGAAGTTCGTATTCCGGGTGAAAATGCCAGCGAACAGTATGGTAGGGATAGCCATGCGCCTTCGTTGCGAAAGATTCGCCGGGCCGGATCTGAATGACTTCCAAGTCAGGTTCCATTGTCTCCTCCTCCGAGGACGGTTCCAGGCCCGCCAGCCAAATTCTTTTTGGCTTTTATTGTTGAAGGGGAGTGTAATGGGCTCATGTCCCGCCCGCCACCACGATTCCCGGTCAAAACCGATACTTTTTTGACAATTGACGCTGCACAGCCGGCGTAAAGACGACAGCAATCCGCATTTCAGATCGTCTAAGGGCTGGCCTCAGGCGGCCAGGGCTGCAATGACGTTTCTGACCAGCGCAGAAGAGGACAGCCGGCTTGTGGCGCAGCTAGGGGCGCCGATCGCACCGACACGCACGGAAACGCCGCCACGCGCATTGGCGATCGCAAACATCGACTCGTCGGTCAGATCATCGCCGATGGTAATCGGGCAGCGGTTCTTGAACGGGTCGGACTGGAAAAACCGTTCCAGCGCATCGCCCTTGCTCGACCGCGCCGGACGCAGCTCGAATACCATCTTGCCGAGCTGCAATGCCCAGTTCGGCCCGGCGAGCTCAGCATAGTGGTGCATGCGGTCTTCGAGCACCTTTTCATATTCGGGCGCGAGCCGGTAATGGGCGGCAACGGCCGCACCCTTATCCTCGATCAAGACTCCAGGATAGTGCTCGGCTTCCGCGGTCAGCGCATGCTTCAGCGCCTGAAACTCAGCTGTCGCCTCGACCGTCTGCATGCCCGCGGCGTTCCTGATTTCCGCGCCGTGCAGGCCTGCTGTCGGAAATGCAAAGGGTTTGAACAGCGCGTCTGCATAGGCAAGTGATCGTCCGGTGACCAGTGCCAAGGCACCGCCAAGTTTGTTCGACAGGCGATGAAGTTGTCCCGGAAGCGCCTCTGGAACCTCGATCGCATCCGGCGTGGGCGCAAGATTGAGCAGCGTCCCATCGATATCGAGAAACATCGCCCAGTGGTCGGGCTCTTCCAAGACCAGTGAAAGCATTTCCTGAGTAGCGTCGTCGTCCTGCACGGCATTCTCCAAACTCTGCAATCATTGAAGCTAGGTCGCCGGCCGACGAGGACAAGGTGGCTTTTCAGACTCCGGAACATCCTGAGGCTAGTCCGCGTTGTGTCTCGCCGCCCGTTCGAGCACTCGCGCCCTAGAAGGTACATTGATGGCCAAAAGCAGTTCAGATCCCCGTGATGAGGTCAATGCCCCGCTGGCACACGGCGCTTTAAAGCTGCCATTGGTGGTGATCGACGATTACAACAACGAACTGCGTGACAAGAATGGTTTCGTTGGCGACAACGCAAACAAGAAGACTTTCCAACAGAAGCTTGATGATTGGAGAAAACGCATCCGCAAGGTCGGAGACGACCCGATCGGCAAGATTGAGACCGACAAGCTCTCCAAGAAAAAAATCGACGCTATTTTGAAGGGCGATGATTTGGCGGCGGCGGCGTTGATCATGGGGGCTGTGGAGGATTTTGCCCAGGACTTTGCCGATGTGATAGGCAAGTTTCTGAAGGACAAACGCTGGGGAAAGACGGAACGCATCGTCGTTGGCGGCGGCTTCCGACGGAGCCACTTTGGCGAACTGGCGATCGCCAGGACGATGGTTATTCTCAAGGCGGCCGGCGTCGGCGTCGAGGTCGTGCCGATCGTTCACCACCCCGATGAGGCCGGGCTGATCGGTGCGGTCCATCTGATGCCGCGCTGGATGTTCAAAGGCCATGAGGCGATTCTGGCCGTCGATATCGGCGGCACCAATGTGCGCGCCGGCGTCGTTAAATTCGGAAAGGACGACGTGCCGAATTTTGCGGATGCGAGCGTCTGGGATTCGGCCATCTGGCGTCATGCCGACGACGAGCCGAGCCGCACTGCGACCATCGAGAAGTTGGCCGCGATGTTGCAGGATCTGATCGGCAAGGCCGAAAAGGCCAATCTCAAGCCAGCACCCATCATCGGGATCGCATGCCCCGGCATCATCAAAGCCGATGGCTCCATCGAACGCGGCGGACAGAACCTGCCCGGCGGAAACTGGGAGAGCGACAGCTTCAACCTTCCTGCCGCACTGATGAAGGCCATTCCTGAGATCGGCGACGACAGCACATTCGTGATGATGCACAACGATGCCGTCGTGCAGGGATTGTCGCAGATCCCTTTTATGAACGACGTGTCGAGATGGGCAGTGCTGACCATCGGCACGGGGTTGGGCAACGCGCATTTTACCAATCGCGAAGGAACGAAGGCGCGGTAGGCTCAGCAATTCGAGACGTCCGGCGCTGCCCATGACGCATTTCGGGGTGCGCTTCAAGATGAGAGCCCTCCCCTTTCCTGCCCACGTTGGAATACATGGTGATAACTCCGACAGACGGTTCTCGGCAGGTTTAAATTGCGCTTATCTCTGCAACTCCACGCAATCGATCCGCAGACGAAAGATGGACTATGAACTTCAAGGGAATAAGCGCCCCGCTTAATGCCGGCCGTCTCGAACAGATGCTCGGCCTTGCCCCGTCACGCCGCGATGCCGAAACCGAGGACGCTAGTGACAAGCCCTC
>NZ_JBFUAY010000059.1:0-32644 GCF_056406015.1 Rhizobium sp. P1_E1
CTTCACGCTCTCCCCTGAGGGGGAAGCGAAATCCTCATTCCGATGCGACGTCAGCCAGCACTGGCGCCTCGGCAGAGGCGCCCTCGCCTTCAGCGGCGGCTTCTTCGCCCTCAGCACCGCGACGCGGGCGACGGGGACGGCTGCCGGTGCTGCGGCGGCGGGGCTGGCGTTCGCGCGGCTGGCCGCCGGCACCTTCCTCGTCCATGGCGACTTCAGCCGGAATGCCTTCGATCTCCGGCTGTGGGCCAGTTCCATCGATGAGTTCGGACTGGGGTGCCGGTGCAGGCGCCTGCGCGGGTACCGGCTTCGGCTGCTGCTGTGCCTGCGGCTGGTGCTGCCTGTTCTGCGGCTGGTGCTGCCTGTTCTGCGGCGGCTGGACGATAACGACGTCGTCGCCGTCATTGTCATTGTCATTCTCATTGTTATCCATATCGTCGCCGTCGCGGTCCGCACCTTCGCGATCATTGTACTCGCCGCGGTCGTCGCGCTGGAAGCGTTCCTGCATCTGCGCCTGGGCGCTGGCGATGATACGATTGTAATGTTCGGCGTGCTGGAGATAGTTCTCGGCAATCACGCGATCGCCGGAGCTTTGGGCGTCGCGGGCGAGCTGCGCGTATTTTTCGGCGATATGCTGCGCAGTACCGCGAATCTTCACATCGGGGCCGGAGCTGTCATAGGTCCGGGTCAGCGGATTGCCGCCCTTGCGGTTGAAATTGTTGTTATTGTTATTTCCACCGCCGCCGCCACCGCCGCCGTTGTTATTGTTACCACGCCCTCGACCGCGCTTGTTCTGCTGTCCTGGCCTCATAGATCGTTCACCTGAATTCTCTGTTTGTGATGGATACATGGCACCAACCGCCATGACCGGAAACCGGGTCAGGACCTTTGTGCCGCGAGCATACTGCGCCTTTGCGCCGACCTGCCGCTTGGTTCTCAAGTCAGTTTGACTGATTCACGCATTGGGTCGTGTTCAACCGTTGAAACTCTCGTTTAAAAGAGCGGACCCCCGAGGCAAACCAAGTACCGAACGAATCTCGTTCATTCCTATCTGCCCAACACGTGACCGCAACCTATATTGCTTCACCGGGAAATCCAAGCCTTTTCTTCGCAATAACAATAATGTCCTGTTCAATGCCGCATTATCGTCTCTCACGCGAGCGCGAACACGAGCACCCTGTCGTTCTGACCATAATCTTTCACGGATTTGAGGCACATGAAGCCTTTCGCTTCAAAGATCGCCGTCACGTCGTTTCGCTGATCGTAGCCGATCTCCAGTCCGACGACCCCATCGGGCCTGATGAACCTTGCCGCATCCTTGGCTATGGCTTTGTAAGCGTCAAGCCCATCCGGGCCGCCATCCAGAGCCGCAGCCGGATCAAATTTCGTCACTTCGGGAGCGAGATCGTGAATGACATTGGAAGCAATATAGGGCGGATTTGAGACAATCGCGTGAAAGGATCCCTGGATGTTCTCGAACCAACTCGACTGGACGACCTGAAAACGATCCTGCAACCCGTTTCTTTCTGCATTCGATCTTGCCGTCAGAAGTGCATCCGCCGATATGTCGCTGCCGACACCTGACGCATCAGGACACTCGCTCAAAAGCGCAAGGCATATCGCCCCGGTCCCGGTTCCCATATCAAGGATATGGAGACGGCTTTGCGCCTTTGCAAGGTCTTTGAGATAGACGAGAACTGTATCGACCAGGATTTCCGTATCCGGCCGCGGTTCCAGCGTTTCCGCCGAGAGCCGCAGCGGCAGGCCATAGAATTCCCGCTCGCCGAGAATGCGATGCACCGGCTCATGGCCGAGCCGCCGCTCCAGCGCCTTGAAAATCACTTCGGCCTGCTCAGGAGAAAGCCGCTCGGCCGATCGCGTCAACAGCTCGGTCGGCGACAATTTCAGAAGGCCCGCGACAAGCAGCCGCGCATCGGTCGCCGGGTCGACGATACCGGCCTCGGTGAATCGACGGCGCGCTTCGGCAAGCAAATCGGCGACCGTCGAGCTCATTGTTGCTCGCCGAGCTGCGCCAGCTGGCTGGCCTGGTAATCGGCCATCAGCGCGTCGACGACCTCCTCGATCTCGCCTTCCATCATTCGGTCAAGCTTATAGAGCGTCAGATTGATGCGATGGTCCGTCACCCGCCCCTGCGGGAAATTATAGGTGCGGATACGTTCCGAGCGGTCGCCGGAGCCGACCTGGCTTTTGCGATCGGCCGAGCGCTCGCTGTCGGCCCGCTGCCGCTCCGCGTCATAAAGCCTGGAGCGAAGCACCTGCATCGCCTTGGCGCGATTTTGGTGTTGCGATTTTTCCGAGCTGGTGACGACGATGCCGCTCGGCAGGTGGGTGATACGCACCGCCGAGTCCGTCGTATTGACGTGCTGGCCGCCCGCGCCCGAAGAGCGCATCGTGTCGATGCGGATGTCTTCAGCCCGGATCTCGATGTCGATCTCCTCGGCCTCGGGCAGCACCGCCACCGTCGCCGCCGACGTATGGATGCGGCCCCCCGCCTCGGTTTCCGGCACGCGCTGCACGCGATGCACGCCGGATTCGAATTTCAGCTTGGCAAAGACGCCCCTGCCGGTGATCGTCGCGATGATTTCCTTGTAGCCGCCGGCTTCGCCCTCGCTCGCCGAGAGCACCTCCACCTTCCAGCCCTTTTCCGCCGCAAAGCGCTCGTACATGCGAAACAGATCGCCGGCGAAAAGAGCGGCTTCCGAGCCGCCCGTGCCGGCGCGGATTTCGAGGATCGCGCTCTTTTCGTCCGCTGCGTCCTTCGGCAGAAGCAGGATCTGCATCTCCTGTTCCAGCACCTCGATCTGCTCTTTCACCTCGGGCAGCTCCAGCTCGGCGAGGTCGCGCATCTCGCGGTCGACCGACCTATCCTCGAGCAGCGTTTCGAGATCGGCCAGCTCGGCGACCGCTTTCTCATAGACGCGGATCTTCGTCACGACAGGCTGCAGCTCGGAATATTCGGATGCGAGCTTCACATAGACATCGGCAGCCGGGCCAGCCGACATGCGCGCCTCGATCTCGCCGAAACGACGTTCCAGCTCGCGCATCTTTTCAACGGGAAGCTTCGCCACCCTTCACTCCGATTCTTCTTAATCTCTGTCTAAAGGGGAATATTGTGGCTCTCGGCGAAGCGGGCAAGCACCTCGCGCATCGGCGTCAAGGCGTGGTGATCGTCCAGCACCTCGTCCATCGCCTTCGTCAGCGCCCCGACATCGAGCCCTAGCAGCATCGCCTTCACCGGTCCGATCGAGGCCGGTGACATCGAGATCGAGCGGAAGCCGATACCGAGCAGCGCCATCGCCGAGATGGGTTTGCTGGCGAGCTCGCCGCAGAGCGTCACCGGCGTCTTGTTCCGCTCCGCCCCGCGGACAATATCGCGCAGGATACGCAAGAACGGCTTGCCCAGCGGATCGAAGCGGTCCGAAACCCGTGCATTGCCGCGATCGACCGCCATCGAGAACTGGAAGAGGTCGTTCGAACCGACCGAGACGAAATCGACCGCCTCCATCAGTTCGTCGAGCTGCCAAAGCAGGGCCGGCACCTCCAGCATCGCCCCGAATTGCAGCTTGCGCGGCAAGCCGTGGCCGAAGCGTGAGAGATGCTGCACTTCCTTCTGCAAAAGCTCGCGCACCATCTTCAGCTCGGAAACCTCGGTCACCATCGGCACCATCAGCTTCAGCTCGGTGTCGGCCGATGCCTTCAGCAGAGCGCGCAACTGGGTGCGCAACAGTCCCGGCCGGTCGAGCGACAGCCGGATGGCGCGCCAGCCGAGGGCTGGATTTTCTTCCTCATGGCCGCGGAAATAGGGCACCACCTTATCGCCGCCGATATCGAGCGTACGGAAGGTGACGGTGCGGCCCGCCGCCTGTTTGATCACATTGCGATAGAACTGCTCCTGCTCATCCGCCTTCGGCATGGTGGAGGCGATCATGAATTGCAGTTCGGTGCGGAAGAGGCCGATGCCCTCGGCACCCGATTCCGAAAGCTGCGGCAGGTCGACCAACAGCCCCGCATTCATCATCAGCGAGATCCGCTGCCCATCTTTGGTCACCGGCTCGACGGCGCGCAGTGCCCGGAACTGTTCCTGCCGCCTGGCGCGGAAGCGGACCTTTTCCTCATAGGAACGCCGGTGATCGGCCATCGGCCGCAGATGCACATGCCCCTCGTCGGCGTCGATGATCACGGCATCACCATTCTCGGCGAGCGCCACCACACCCGCCGCCTGGCCAATGACCGGAATGCCCATGGCGCGTGCGACGATCACCACGTGGCTCGTCACCGCCCCTTCTTCCAGCACCAGCCCACGCACATTGGAACGCGGATAATCGAGCAGCTCGGCTGCCCCCATGGCGCGCGCCAGGATGATTGCGTCGCTGGGGAACCCTTCAGCGGTCGTCCGGCCGGTATAACCCGTCAACTGTCTGAGCAGCCGGTTCGCGAGATCCTCGAAATCATGCATGCGTTCGCGCAGATAAGGGTCGGTCAACCGCATCATCCGCGCCTTGGTGTCGCTCTGCACCTTCTCGACTGCTGCTTCCGCCGTCAGGCCGTTGCGGATCGCCTCCTCGAGCTTGCGCACCCAGCCCTGGTCATGCGCGAACATGCGATAGGTTTCGAGCACCTCACGATGCTCGCCCTCCATCGACACGTCGCGACGCGACAGCATGTCGTCGATTGAAATCCGAAGCGAGCCCATGGCTTCGGCCAGCCGCCGGATTTCCTTCTCGGCATCTTCGTTCAGCAGGTTGGTGACGACGATGCGCGGCTCGTGCAGCACGACGTAACCGAGGCCGATGCCGTCATTATAAGTGTCGCCGTCGACGGTCACCGAACGCGTCAGGTCGAGTTCGAGGCCCGGCTTGGTGATCTTCTTGAGCTCGCCGGTGGCGATCATCTCGGCAAGCACCATCGCGGTCGTCTCGAGCGCTTCCAGCTCTTCCTCGCGATAGTTGCGGCTTGCCTTGTTCTGCACGACGAGAACGCCGAGTGAGCGCCCGGTCCTGAGGATCGGCACACCGAGGAAGGAATGGTAGATTTCTTCGCCCGTTTCCGGCAGGTAGCGGAAAGCAGGGTGCGACTGCGCGTCGGAAAGGTTCAGCGGCTGGGCCGAAGCCGCGATCGTGCCGACCAGGCCCTGCCCCATCTTCAGTTGCGCCAGATGCACGGCCTCGCGGTTGAGGCCTTCGGTCGCGTAGAGTTCGAGTACGCCGTCGGCGCGCAGCACATAGACGGAGCAAACCTCCGCCACCATATTGCCGGCGATCTGGCGGACGATCCGGTCTAGGCGCTCCTGCGGCTCCAGCGGCTCCGCCATCAACTCGCGCAGCCGCCTGAGCAGCACGCGCGGACCGCCGGAAAGGTCTCTCATGGCGTCTCAAGCTCCCGAAACAACGCACTCAGTCCCGGCAGGCCGGCCCTCGTCTCCTCAACCTGAAGGGGCAGGCCGCCCACTGGGAATCAATTCTTATCCAGACCGTAGCAGGAATGCAAAGTCCTGACAGCGAGTTCTGCATAGGGACCGTCGATCAGGATGGAAATCTTGATCTCGGAGGTGGTGATCGCCTTGATGTTGATGCCTTTTTCGGCAAGTGCACGAAATGCGGTCGCGGCAACGCCCGCGTGGCTGCGCATGCCGATGCCGATGACCGATACTTTCACCAGCCCCGATTCGTTTTGCACGACGTCGTAGCCGATCTTCTCCTTATGGTCGCCGAGCACCTTGATCGCCTTTTCGACGTCGCCTGATGGCACGGTGAAGGTCATGTCGGTCTTCGACCCGTCCTCGGAGATATTCTGGACGATCATGTCGACATTGATATGGGATTCGGCAAGCGGCCCGAAAATCGCCGCGGACACGCCCGGCCGGTCGGCAAGACGGCGAAGCGAGATCTGAGCCTCATCCTTGGCATAGGCGATGCCGGTGACTACTTCCTGTTCCACGATTTCATCCTCGTCACAAATCAGCGTTCCGGGCGGGTTCAGCAGATCGCCCATGCCCGGAGCATCGGGGTCTTCGAATGATGAGCGCACGAAGGTGCGCACCTTGTGCACCATGGCAAGCTCGACCGAGCGCACCTGCAGTACCTTGGCGCCAAGCGAGGCCATTTCCAGCATTTCCTCGAAGGCGATCTTCTTCAGCCTGCGCGCCTTCGGCACGATGCGGGGGTCGGTCGTGTAGACGCCGTCGACGTCAGTATAGATATCACAGCGGTCTGCCTTGACAGCTGCCGCGATTGCGACGGCCGAAGTGTCCGATCCGCCGCGCCCGAGCGTCGCGATACGGTTGTCGGGTCCCAACCCCTGGAAGCCGGAGATGACGGCAACCTGCCCCTCGCCCATGCGTTTGACGATGTCAGAGCCGTCAATCTCCATGATCCGTGCCGCGCCATGCGCGTTATCGGTGCGGATCGGGATCTGCCATCCCTGCCAGGAACGGGCATTGATATCCATCGCCTGCAATGCGATTGCCAGCAGCCCTGATGTCACCTGCTCGCCGGATGCGACCACCGCATCATATTCCCGCGCATCGTAAAACGGAGAATTGGCGCCGATCACCTTCGGCGTGCCCTGGACCCAGCCAACCAGTTCATTGGTCTTGCCGGACATGGCCGACACCACCACCGCGACCTCGTGCCCGGCATCGACTTCGCGTTTTACGTGGCGGGCAACATTCTTGATGCGGTCCAGGTCAGCGACGGACGTGCCGCCGAATTTCATTACGATGCGTGCCATATGCCTCTACCACGACTGGCGCCGGGAAAGCGGAAAACCGGACCCGGCATCACGAAAGCTCTGGGCAGACCGCTTGGCCAGAGAGCCGGATTCCCAACTTCCGGAACCGCTCTAAAGCCCAGGTCCCCAAAGGCCCCAAGTTGCGGCGTCTCTTAGCGAGTTTGGCGGGGGGAGGCAAGCGCGGGCGATAAAAGCTATTGGCGAGCGGTTCCGCCCTCGTCAGTCCTCTGGTCTGCACCCTTGACTTATGCCCCCGATCGTCCGACTTCACATCTCACGAATGAAGGAGTGGACGATGACGGAAGGCGCCAGAAGCACGATCGACCAAGGTGAAGTGGACCGCTTCTCGGCGATGGCGGCGGAATGGTGGAGCCCGACCGGCAAATTCAAGCCGCTGCACAAGTTCAATCCCGTCCGGCTCGCCTATATAAGAGACAAAGCCTGCGAGAATTTCGGCCGTGATCCGAAAAGCGCGCGCCCGCTCGAGGGCCTGCGCGTGCTCGATATCGGCTGCGGCGGCGGTCTGTTATCCGAACCTGTCGCCCGCATGGGCGCGTCCGTCGTCGGCGCCGATCCGTCCGAGAAGAATATTGGCATCGCCTCCACCCATGCGAAGGCCTCCGGCGTTTCGGTCGACTATCGCGCCGTCACCGCCGAGGAGCTCGCCGAGGCTGGCGAGACCTTCGATATCGTCTTGAACATGGAGGTGGTGGAACACGTCGCCGATGTCGAATTCTTCATGACGACCTGCGCGAAAATGGTCCGCCCCGGCGGCCTGATCTTCGTTGCCACCATCAACCGCACGCTGAAGGCGGCAGCGCTTGCCATCTTCGCCGCCGAGAACATTCTGCGCTGGCTGCCGCGCGGCACGCATCAGTACGAAAAGCTGGTACGCCCGGAAGAGCTGGAAAAGCCGCTGGCCGCAAACGGCCTCGAGATCACCGACCGCACCGGCGTCTTCTTCAATCCGCTGTCGAACCAATGGAACCTGTCCAAGGATATGGACGTGAATTATATGCTGATGGCAAAGCGGCCGGCTTAGTCCCGCCGTCAATAAGCCGGCTACACTTTCAGTGCGATAGGCAGGCTGAAATTATAGGAGGCGAGCGGTGTGGACTACACGTCAGTTTACGTCTTCCGGCAAAACAGGAATGGCTGCGATCTCGATGCCCTCTTCGAGGAGGGCCTGCGCCTCGTCGAACGTCGCCTGGCCGATGATGCCGCGGGCATCCGCCTCGCCGTAGTGGATCTTGCGGGCTTCCTCGGGAAATTGCGTGCCGACGTCCTCGGAATTGGCCTTGACCGCCGCAACGGCCTCCTTGAGCTTTTGCAGGGCCTCGCGGCGCATGGCATCCATCGCCAGCGTCTGCCTCTCGTCCTTCTTCCGCGCCGTCGACACCGAAGGCGCCATCAACAGCTTGGAAATGGCGGCGGAATGACAGACCGGGCAGGTCAGAAAACCGGTTTCGACCTGACGATCGAAATCGGCGCTTTCCGAAAACCAGCCTTCGAATTCATGGGCATTGTCGCAGGTGAGGGAATAGCGGATCAAGCGGCGACGCCTCCGGCGACTGCTCCCGCAATCTTCTCGACCGAGAATTCCCGGCCATTCCTCAGGTTCGGGATCTTGTCATGCGCGGCCTTGACCGCGGCGGGATCGATCTCGGCGACGATAACCGCCTCACCGGTGGCGCCGGCCGACGCCAGCACCGTGCCCCAGGGATCGATGATCATCGAATGGCCGAAGGTCTCGCGCCCGTCTTCGTGCCGGCCCGCCTGCGCGGCGGCGATGATGAAGACACCGTTCTCGATCGCCCGTGCCCTGAGGAGGATCTCCCAATGCGCCTCGCCGGTCTGCTTGGTGAAGGCGGCGGGCACCGTCATCACTTCAGCGCCGGCCATGGCCTGGGCGCGGAAGAGCGCGGGAAACCGCACGTCGTAACAGATTGCAAAGCCCATTTCGGCAAAGGGCAGCGATAGGACGCGGGCCTCCGAGCCGGCTGTATAGGCGGCACTTTCACGCCAGCTCTCGCCATTGTCGAGATCGACGTCGAACATATGGATCTTGTCGTAGCGATTGAGAATCCTGCCGTCGGGACCGAACAGGAAACCGCGATTGGCGATCTTTCCGTCAGCAAGGGCAATCGCTGTCGAACCGACATGCATGTAAATGCCGAATTCCCTAGCGAGATCTGAGCCTGTCTTGACGATGATGTCATGCGCCTCGTCGGCAAGCACGGCGCGTGCCGCCGCACGGTCTCGCTGCAGCATGCCGGTCATCTCGGGCGTCTGCACATAGGTCGCGCCCTCGGCAGCGGCCTCGCGCACCAGCCGCGCCATGGCGGCGGCATTCTTCGCCGGATCGACCCCGGAGCACATCTGGACAGCTGCGGCCTTGAAGCTCATCGGTTCTTCCTCAAGCCGCCAGCATCGGATCGAGCTTGCCGGCCCGATCGAGCGCAAAGAGATCGTCGCAACCGCCGACATGATCGGCGCCGATGAATATCTGCGGAAAAGTGGTCCGTCCGTTCGACTTGCCGATCATCTCCTGGCGAAGATCCGGCGAAAAGGTCGCGTCGTGCTCGACATATTCGACGCCCTTTTCTTCGAGAAGGGACTTGGCGCGGGTGCAATAGCCGCAAAACTGCCGTGTATAGATGGTGACGGGTACCATAATCTCTCCAGACTGATGCCGGGTATTCCTGTCATATAGGCTCGGAGAGAGCCCTTGCAAAGGTCAAAACCGTTATGTCAGCCGCACCCGCCTTGCGCAGTGTCCGGCTTGCCGCAGCTACCGTCGCCCCTGTTGTATAGACGTCGTCGACGAGGACGATACGCTTGCCGAAAATGTCGTTTTCGCAACCCTTGGCAATCGTGAAAGCACCCCTGACATTGTCCTCACGCGCCTTGGCGCCGAGGCCGACCTGCTGGCTGGTGCGCTTGACGCGAACAAGCGTGGCGGCAAGCAGCGGCTTGCCTGAGAGCCTTGCCATATGGCGGGCAAGCTCGGCTGCCTGGTTGAACTTGCGCGCCAGCATGCGGGTGCGGTGCAGCGGCACCGGGATCAGCGCATCGCAGCTCTCGACCGTCCCGTCGGAAGCGCGCAGCATCCAGGCAGCCATCATCGGCGCCAGATCGGTGCGATCGCGATATTTGAGCCCATGAACGAGATCGCGGACCGCATGGTCATGGGTCGCAGCCGACCGCAGCCGGTCGAAGGGCGGCGGGTTGGCGATCGCCTCGGCGCTGAGGATGCCGACGCCGAGATCATGCGAGAAGGGAATGCCAAGCACCTCGCAATAGGGCCGTTCGATGAAGCGGATGCCGGACCAGCATTTTGCGCAGAGCCCGCGATGGCCGCCTGTGGAAATACCGCAGACGGAGCAGGCGGGCGGATAGAAGAAATCGGCAAGCGCCGAAAACGGCCGCAAGAGTTGCGCCCGCAAGAACTCTGACGGTTTTTCAACGTTGATCAGTCCCATGCCGCGGAGACTAGCCTGTTCTTCGCGAAAGGAAAATCGTCTTGCCGCACAGGCGACACGGGACTAAGGACATCGCCATGGAAACGATCTTCGACAGAGCCCTGATCGCCGCACATCGCCATCGCGCGCTTGTAAACAACGACCCGAAAGCCGCCTTCCTGCTCGACATTGCCGCTGAGGAAATGGCCGAGCGGCTTACTGTGGTCGAGCGGACTTTCGAGACCGCCGTCGAACTGCATGGCGCAACCGGTGCTGCCGCCCGTGCCGCGCTGGCGACGGGCAAAATCGGCACGATGATCCGCATCGAAAGCGAGAAGGCCTATGCCGGGCCGGGTGAAACCTTGATCGAGGCGCCGCTCGAGGACGTGCCGCTCGAACAGCAATCGGCCAATCTTATCCTTGCGCCGCTCAGCCTGCATCTGACCAACGATACGCCGGGTGTCTTCATCCAGATCCGCCGCGCCCTGAAGCCGGACGGCCTGTTCATGGCGGCGATCCCCGGCGCCGGCACATTGCAGGAACTGCGCGATGTGCTGCTGGCCACCGAGGTCGAGATGACGGGTGGCGCAAGCCCGCGTGTCATCCCCTTCGCCGATGTGCGCGATGTCGGCAGCCTCATGCAGCGCGCCGGCTTCACGTTGCCGGTAATCGATGCGGAGAACTATACGGTGCGCTATGATTCGCTCTTTCCGCTGATGCGGGATCTAAGAGCGATGGGCATGAGCAATCCGCTTGCGGCCCGCGCCCGGATGCCGCTGACGCGCGCCTTCTTCCTGCGCGCGGCGGAGATCTACGCCGAACGTTATTCCGATCCCGATGGACGCATCCGCGCCACCTTCTCGATCATTTATGTCTCGGGATGGGCTGCCCATGAGAGCCAGCAAAAGCCGCTCAGGCCGGGTTCGGCCAAGGCGCGCCTTGCCGATGCATTGAAGGTGGACGAGCACAAGCTCAAGCAGTAACGGCCGGCTGCTTCTTCAATTCGCCGTCATATTGTTGTTGATCACGTTGAAGACGTCCTGCAGGGCGCCGGTGAAGACCCCGAGACCGGAGATGAGCGCGCCACAAATGAGGGCGGCGATCAGGCCATACTCAATTGCCGTCGCACCTCTGTTATCTGCAAGAAATGCTTTCAAAATACGCATTATTTCGCGACCCTTTGAGCGAAACCGACGGYAAACGACCAATTCCACGACCATCGGGCGACGGCCGGCATTTTTCAGCAACCGGCGCCGACGCCATAGCCCTGGACGACGCAGACCGAACCGGGCGTATCCTGGAGGACGCTGCGGCGGATCGTATAACGCTTGCCGCTGTCACTCTTCGGGATCGATCCTGTCGTGATCGTATCGAAATCCGCCGGCGCGCTGGCAAAGACGCTTTTCTTCGAGGAATCCGCAAGCATTGGCGTCAGAATGAGCGTCAGCGCGACCACTGCCGTGCCGAACAGAAGGGCGATATTCAGCGCACCCGTCCTGCGCGAGGCAGACGAGGCCCGTTCCTTTTCCCGGACAGCTTTCCAGAAATCATCGTCCATGACGTCAAGCCTTTTAATACACGCACGCCAGATGCTTGATTGAGGCCGATCTTTGGCAGAAGGTGTTAAACGATCCATTAATATCCACAGCCGAAAACGATGTGGCACAATAATAATCAGATAACGCTAAAGTAAATCCTGCAACATCGGGATGAGCGGCTCGTCAGCCGGCGGCATCGGATAGTCGCGTAGCGCCTGCGGACGCACCCATTTTAGCGCCTGCCCCTCCCGGCCCTGGGGAATGCCCTCATAGCGCCGGCAGATATAAAGCGGCATCAAAAGGTGGAAGGTCTCGTAGGAGTGGCTGGCAAAGGTAAGCGGCGCAAGGCAGGCAATCTTGGTGTTGATGCCGAGTTCTTCCTCAAGCTCGCGCACCAGCGTTTCCTCCGGCGTCTCACCGGGCTCGACCTTGCCGCCGGGAAACTCCCAGAGCCCGGCAAGCGACTTTCCCTCGGGACGCTGTGCCAACAGGATAAGCCCATCGGCATCGATCAGCGCACAGGCGGCGACCAGCAATATCTTCCGGCCTGCCTCGCTCATCGCGGCTCCTGCTGCCAATAGCAATAATGATAGGCGTCGCGAAAACCCAGGCGCTCATAGAGTGCGATGGCCGGGCGGTTGGACAGCTTCACCTGCAGCCAGGCCGAACGCGCGCTGCGCATGCGCGCCCAGCGCAGCGCCGAGGTGAGGATTTCGGTGCCGAGCCCCTCGCGCCGCCGCGCCTCGGAGACCGAAAGCGACATGATCCCGGCAAGGTCATTGTCCTGGACGCAGAGCACGGTCGCAAGCGGGCCGTCCGCCGCATTCTCGATCATGAACAGGCCGGATGGCGGCTTGATCGCCGAAATGATTTCGGCAAGCGCCGGCTTCAGCCTCAGTGGCGCCCGGTCGACGGCGAGGTTGGCGTCGACGAAACGGCCGACATCGTGAGTCGGCAGGTGATCGAGCGTATCCGGCAGCTCCGCCTCGGCAAGGTCGCAGGTCATCACCACTGTATCGTCGAAGCGCGTCCAGTTCTGCGCGCGCAGAAGTTCGATCAGCACCGGCGAGGCAAGCGGCGTCTGGCGGACCACAGCGGCGCGGCCATAGGCCTCGAACTTTCGGCGCGCCTTTTCCAGGCGGATTTCGACATCGCGATGATCCGAGGGATCGAGCGGCACGATCGAATTCAGCCGGTTGGACGGGTGACCGGCCGTCAGCCGCACCTGCCAGCTTCCGTCATATTGCACGGATGCTGCCGGCCAGGCGCGAAAGCCGACGGCCTCCAGCCTGCGCACCAGCGGCAGATTGTGTGAGAAGATGGATACCTGCGCCAATGAACGATCAGCTCCGATAGTCGCCATTGATCGCAACATATTCCTTGGTGAGGTCGCAGGTCCAGACGGTTGCTGTGCCGCCGCCGAGCCCGATATCGACTTTGACGGGGATATCCTGCGCCTTCATGACGTTCGAGGCGGCCTCCTCGGAATAATCGGGATCACGCTCGCCATTGACGGCGACCCTGATGTCGCCGAACCAGATGGCGAGCCGGTCGCGGTCGGCCATCTCGCCGGACTTGCCGACAGCCATGACGATACGGCCCCAATTGGCGTCTTCGCCGGCGGCCGCCGTCTTGACCAGCGGCGAATTGGCGATCGACAGCGCGATACGCTTGGCGGCGGCATCGCTCTCGGCACCCGTGACGGTGATTTCAAGCATCTTGGTGGCACCTTCGCCGTCGCGCACCACCTGCAGCGACAGGTCCTTCAGCACTTCGTTGAGTGCGGCCCGGAAGGCGGCAAGGCGCGGATCATCGGCACGTTCGATGCGGGCCTGGCCGTCCTCGGCCGCGGCACCCGTCGCAAACAGCATCAGCGTATCGGAGGTGGAGGTGTCGCTGTCGACGGTCATGGAATTGAAGGTCGGGCCAACGCCGTCAGACAGAAGCGCCTGCAGCGCGGCTGGCGCAATGTCGGCATCAGTGACGACGAAGGAGAGCATCGTCGCCATATCAGGCGCGATCATGCCGGCGCCCTTGGCGATGCCGTTGATCGTCACGGCCACGCCGCCGATCTCGGCGCTGCGGGTCGAAACCTTCGGATAGGTGTCGGTCGTCATGATCGCCTTGGCCGCCTCGAACCAGAAATCGCCGGTAGCTTCGACCTGCATTCGGTCCAGAACGCCTGAGAATTTGGTGGCATCCAGCGGCTCGCCGATGACGCCGGTCGAGGCCAGATAGACCTCGTTTTCGGCGCAGCCGACGGCAGCGGCAGCCGACTTCGCCGTCAGCGCGGTCGCCTGCCGGCCCTTCAGGCCGGTGAAAGCATTAGCATTGCCGGAATTGACGACGACGGCGCGGGCGCTGCCATGGGGGAGATTGGCCCGGCAGAAATCCACCGGCGCCGACGGGCACTTCGAGCGGGTAAAAACGCCCGCAACAGTCGCCGGCCTGTCAAAAACCATCATCAGCACATCTGTGCGGTTCTTGTACTTGATGCCGGCGGAAGCCGTCGCCATCCGCACGCCGCGCAGCGGTGGCATCGAGACGAAGGATTTCGGGGCGAGCGGAGAGACGGAACCGGACATGATGAGACCTGCCAATGAGCACTTCCAGGCGAAATGGAAACCGGTTCGCCGTCCGGAAATGCGACAACAAACGATGCCAGAGCATGATGCCGAAAAGTGTCAGCGGCTTTCGGACGACACCATGCTCACCTTCTTTGATTTAGGTCCGGATGATTTTAGGCCGATCAGGCCCAAAATCATCCGGATCTAATGAAGGGCCCGGAAGAACCGGGCCCTGATGCGAATATTACTGCTGCGGCGCCGGCGCGACGGGCTCACTGCCCGGCTCCGGCTGCTTGTTGGCCTGGTCGTAACCCTTGCGCAGCGTCTCGTCCGTGATCTCGATCTTGGCGGAGGCCTTCGCCTTGTTCAGAAGCTCAAGATACTTGTCGCGCATGACGAGCTGACGAACCTGATCCTGCACCTGCTCGAAGGGCGGCGGCGGAGCGTCGCGCTTATCCTCGACCTTGATGACGTGGAAGCCGAAATCGGTCTTAACCGGCGTCTTGGAATAGGTGCCCTTCTCAAGCGCGAAGGCTGCGTCCTCGAATTCCTTGACCATGCGGCCGCGCGTGAAATAGCCGAGGTCGCCGCCTTCCGACTTGTTCGGATCGGTGGACTTTTCCTTGGCGAGTTCGGCGAAATCCTTGCCGGCATCGAGCTGCTTGATGATGTCCTTGGCTTCGTCCTCGGTCTTGACGAGGATGTGACGGGCGTGGACTTCCTCCTGCTTCGGCAGGGCAGCGACTTCCTTGTCGTAGCGGGCCTTGACTTCCTCAGGCGTCACGATGTCGACGACATGCTTTTTGAAATAGGCATTGTGCAGCTCGCGGTCGGTGAGATACTGCATGCGCTTCTTGAATTCGTCGGTTTGATCAAGCTTCTCAGCCGCAGCGTCGGCGGCGAGCAGCTTCACGTCGATGGCGGCGGAAAGGGCTGCGACCTTCTTCTGGTCATCGGGAAGCTGCGCCAGCTGCGGGTCGAGATTGGCGACAGCGAGGTCGAGTTCCGACTGGTGGATCTCCAGAGTGCCGACCTTGGCGATGACGGCGTCATCGGCATGGGCCGGGCCCTGGAGCGCAACAAAAGTTGCAAACGCCAGAACGGCAAGTTTGTTGGTGCTCAACATGAAATACCCTTCACAGTTACATTGCCGGTTTCAGCATCCCCTGAATCCAGCCCAAAATAGCCATCAACACCGGATTGTGGCCTTTCTGTATCCGCCAAATCCGTTGACATCATTCGACCCCCCTCTTATCTGTCACGCAACCTCGCGTCCAGAACAGTTTCCGGGCGTTTTAAGGCGCGCGCCTGATTTTCGGCTGGGCCGCGGACAAGAAACGCCGGGGATGAATATTGAGAAAGGGCCAGTCATATGGTCAGCTTTGGCGGTATAGCCCGCAAGTTATTTGGGTCTTCCAACGACCGCCGCGTGCGGTCCTACCAGCCGAACGTCACTGCCATCAACTCTATCGAAGAGAAGACGAAGGCCCTGACGGACGAGCAGCTCGCGGCAAAGACCGTGGAGTTTCGCGCCCTGCTCGCCGAGGGCAAGACGCTCGACGACATTTTGATCCCGGCCTTTGCCGTCGTGCGCGAAGCCTCGCGCCGCGTTCTCGGCCTGCGACCTTTTGACGTACAGCTGGTCGGCGGCATGATCCTGCATTCGAATGCGATCGCCGAGATGAAGACCGGCGAAGGCAAGACCCTCGTCGCTACCCTGCCGGTCTATCTGAACGCGCTATCCGGCAAGGGCGTGCACGTCGTCACCGTGAACGATTACCTCGCCCAGCGCGATGCCGCTACCATGGGCCGCGTCTACGGCTTCCTCGGCATGACCACCGGCGTCATTGTCCACGGCCTTTCCGACGAGGAACGCCACGCCGCCTATGCCTGCGACATCACTTACGCCACCAACAACGAACTCGGCTTCGATTATCTGCGCGATAACATGAAGTACGAGAAGAACCAGATGGTCCAGCGCGGCCACAACTTCGCAATCGTCGACGAAGTGGACTCGATCCTCGTCGACGAGGCGCGCACGCCGCTGATCATCTCAGGTCCGCTCGACGACCGCTCCGAACTCTATAATACGATCGACGCCTTCATTCCGCTGCTGGCGCCGAGCGATTACGAGATCGATGAGAAGCAGCGCTCGGCCAACTTCTCCGAAGAGGGCACCGAGAAGCTGGAAAACCTGCTCCGCCAGGCCGGCCTCTTGAAGGGCAACGCGCTCTACGACATTGAGAACGTCGCAATCGTTCATCACGTCAACAATGCGCTGAAGGCCCACAAGCTCTTCCAGCGCGACAAGGACTATATCGTCCGCAATGACGAAGTCGTCATCATCGACGAGTTCACCGGTCGCATGATGCCGGGCCGCCGCTATTCGGAAGGTCAGCACCAGGCGCTCGAAGCCAAGGAAAAGGTGCAGATCCAGCCGGAAAACCAGACGCTGGCCTCGATCACCTTCCAGAACTACTTCCGCATGTACGACAAGCTCGCCGGCATGACCGGCACGGCACAGACGGAAGCGGAAGAATTCGCCAACATCTACAATCTCGATGTCATCGAGGTCCCGACCAACCTCCCGATCAAGCGCCTCGACGAGGACGACGAGGTCTACCGGACCTTCGACGAGAAGTTTAAGGCGATCATCGAGGAGATCCTCGACGCCCACAAGCGCGGTCAGCCGGTGCTGGTCGGCACCACCTCGATCGAGAAATCGGAATTGCTTGCCGAGCGCCTGCGTAAGCAGGGCTTCGACGACTTCAAGGTCCTGAACGCCCGCTACCACGAGCAGGAAGCCTATATCGTCGCCCAGGCCGGCGTGCCGGGTGCCATCACCATCGCCACCAACATGGCCGGCCGCGGCACCGACATCCAGCTCGGCGGCAACCTCGACATGCGCATTGAGCGCGAACTCGGCGAAGTCGAAGCCGGTCCGGAGCGTGACGCCCGGATCCAGGCGATCATCGAGGAGATCAAGGCACTCAAGCAGAAGGCGCTCGAGGCCGGCGGCCTCTACGTCATTGCCACCGAGCGCCATGAAAGCCGCCGCATCGACAACCAGCTGCGCGGCCGCTCCGGCCGTCAGGGCGACCCCGGCCGCTCGAAGTTCTACCTCTCGCTTCAGGACGACCTGATGCGCATCTTCGGCTCCGACCGCATGGACAGCATGCTGACCAAGCTCGGCCTCAAGGAGGGCGAGGCGATCGTCCATCCCTGGATCAACAAGGCCCTGGAGCGCGCCCAGAAGAAGGTCGAAGCCCGTAACTTCGACATCCGCAAGAACCTCTTGAAGTATGACGACGTTCTCAACGATCAGCGCAAGGTGATCTTCGAGCAGCGCCTCGAACTGATGGAATCGACCAATATATCCGAGACCGTTTCCGACATGCGCCGTGAGGTGATCGAGGACATGGTCGAAAAGCATATCCCCGAGCGCGCCTATGCCGAACAATGGGATGCCGCCGGCCTGAAGACCGGCGCTTTGAACATCCTCAATCTCGACCTGCCGGTCGAGGACTGGGTGAAAGAAGAGGGCATCGGCGAGGACGATATCCGTGAGCGCCTGACGGAAGCCACCAATGCCGCCTTCACGGAAAAGGCCGAGCGTTTCGGCGACGACATCATGCATTATGTCGAACGCTCGATCGTCATGCAGACGCTCGATCATCTCTGGCGCGAACACATCGTCAACCTCGACCATCTGCGCTCCGTCATCGGCTTCCGTGGCTATGCCCAACGCGATCCGCTGCAGGAATACAAGTCGGAAGCCTTCGAGCTCTTCACGGCGCTGCTCAACAATCTGCGCGAAGCCGTCACCGCCCAGCTGATGCGCGTCGAACTGGTGCAGCAGGCGCCCGCCGAGCCTGAACCGCCGCTGATGCAGGCCCATCACCTGGATCCGACGACCGGCGAGGACGATTTCGCCCCGGCGATCTACCAGGCATCGGAAGTCATCGTTTCTCCTGAAAACCGCAACCCGGATGATCCATCCACCTGGGGCAAGATCGGCCGCAACGAGACCTGCCCCTGCGGCTCCGGCAAGAAATACAAGCATTGCCACGGCGCCTTCGAGCAGGTCTGAGGCAAGCCGCAAAGATCCGCGAAAATGCCGCCTCCGGGCGGCATTTTCTTTTCTGCGGCAACGCCGGAAAACCGGAATTTCAGCGTCCGACGGCAACCCCAAGCCAGAACCGTTTCTTAACCCTGTTCTGTCAAGACTTCCGGGACGATTTGCCTGACCTTTAGAGTTTTGCGTGTTCATCATGGCGGTCATAGAAACAGCGGAGAAGATGCTGCCGGCGGGCCTGCGCCCGATCGGCGGCCGCACGCTGCGCATGCTTGCTGCCGTGCTCACCGAACGCGGTGAAAAGGCGGCCGCCCAGCGCATGGCGCTGACGGCCTTTTCGATTCGTATCCTCAGCGCCGCACTCGCCTTCGTCTCCCAGATCGTGCTCGCCCGGCTGATGGGCGAATATGAATATGGCATCTTCGTTTTCGTCTGGGTGCTGGTCGTCGTCTTCGGTGATCTCTCATGCCTTGGTTTCCACACCGCGATCATCCGCTTCCTGCCGCAATACAGGGCAGCGGGCGCTTTCGAGGAAATCCGCGGCCTGACCGGCACCGCGCGCGTCTTTGCGCTGCTTTCCGGCACGGCGGTGCTCGCCGTTGGCATGCTCGGCCTGCATTTCTTCGGCGATAAGATCCAGGTCTATTATCTCGTCCCGATCTTCATCGGCCTGCTCGCCATGCCGATGATCGCGCTCGGCGACATTCTGGAAGGCACGTCGCGGGCGAACCACTGGCCGGTGATGGCGCTGAGCCCGGTCTATATCGTCCGCCCGATCCTCATCATCCTTTTCATGCTGATCGCGATTGGCATCGGCGCCGAGCACACGGCCGTCACCGCGATGCAGGCAGCACTCGTCGCCACCTTCGTCACCGCCCTCGTTCAGTATGCCGCAACGCTCTACCGCCTGCGCCGGCATTATGACGAAGGCCCGCGCAAGGTCGATTTCCTCGCCTGGTTCAGCGTCGCCTTTCCGATTTTCCTGATCGAGGGCGTGAGCTTCCTGCTGACCAATTCCGACGTGGTCGTCGTCGGCATCTTCCTCGAGCCGCACGACGTCGCCATCTACTTCGCCGCCGCCAAGACGATGGCGCTGGTGCATTTCATCAATTTCTCGGTCAAGGCAGCCTCCGGCCCGCGCTTTTCCTCGATCATCGCCGAAGGCGACCATGCTCAGCTCGCGAGCGCTGCCATCGACGCTGCCCGCTGGACCTTCTGGCCGGCGCTCGGGGTCGGCCTTGTCGTGCTTGCGGCCGGTCATCTGCTGCTGTCGCTCTTCGGCGGCGCCTTTACGTCAGGTTATCTGGTGATGGCGATCCTGCTCGCCGGCATCCTCGCCAAGTCGCTGGTCGGCCCGGCCGAAACGCTGCTGATGATGGCAGGCAAGCAGAACCTCTGCGTCGCGCTCTATGCCGGCGCACTGACGGCCAATGTCAGCCTCAACCTCGCTTTGATCCCGCATTACGGCATCGAGGGCACGGCGATCGCCACGGCCTCGGCCATGGCCGTCGAGGCGATCCTGCTGCATGTCGCCGTGCGCCGCACGCTCGGCATCGTCCTTTTCGCCTTCGCCAGCCCCTCCGCTGCAACGCCAGAAATGAGAGTTCGATAGATGGTGCGTGTTCCCCCCGTTACCGAAAGCACCGACAGCACCGCGAACCGCATGTTGCATGATCTCGCCGCGCTGAATTTCGACGCGCCGCAGGCCGAGGCTCGCGCCGAGATCGGCCGACCGGGCCGCGAGCTCTGCCTCTACCCCGGCAAGCTCGGCTATGAGCTCCAGGATGAGCTCGATTTCCTCTCCAACCGGGCGATGGAACCGAACGTCTTTTTCTCCGGCCGCTTCCTCGCCCCCGCCATGCCGCGGCTCGAAGATCGGCAGGTGAACTTCGCCCTGATCCGCGATCACAATGCCGGCCGCAGCCGCATGCGGTTCCTCTTGCCGTTTTCGGTCGACAAGCCGGGCTTCGCCGTCGGCCCGTCGATCATCCGCGGCTGGTCGAACAGCTTCGGTCCGCTCGGCACGCCGCTTGTCGATGGCGAGGATGCAGCCGAGACCCTCGACAATCTTTTCGAGGGGCTGACCACTCGCGATCTCAATCTGCCCGGCATATTGGTTCTGCCGGATCTGCGGCTGAACGGTATCTTCGTGCGCATGGTCAAGGCCGTGGCGCTCAGCCGCAATCTTCCAGTCACCGTCACCAATCCTTACGAGCGCCCGATGCTGCAGAGCGAGGATGAGGCGCCCGTCT
The DNA here is from genome assembly GCF_056406015.1 of Rhizobium sp. P1_E1. Lineage (NCBI taxonomy): Bacteria > Pseudomonadati > Pseudomonadota > Alphaproteobacteria > Hyphomicrobiales > Rhizobiaceae > Rhizobium > Rhizobium sp. P1_E1. The sequence goes on from NZ_JBFUAY010000059.1 coordinate 20,641, forward strand.
ATCTCGGCAAAACCATCTCCTCCTCGCATATGCGCGAGATGCGCCGCCAGTGGCGCCTGCTGGAGGAGTTGGGAACAGCGGTCTATGCCGTCGCCCGCCAGCCGCGCGAAATCCATATCCGCTTCGAGGAATTCCTGGCAATGGAAGCCGGCGGCTGGAAGGGAAAGCGGCGAAGCGCTCTCGTCACCGATCGTTATCATACGGCCTTCGCCCGTGAGGCGGTGTCGAACCTTGCCGCCGTCGATGCCGTGCGTATTCACACGATCGATCTCAACGGCAAGGCGATTGCCGCCATCGTCGTGCTGATGATGGGCGGCGAGGCCTATACCTGGAAGACCGCCTACGATGAAAACTATGCCCGCTATTCGCCGGGCAAGCTGCTGATGAACGAACTCACCGAATGGCATCTCGACGATGCCAACATCGTCCGCTCCGATTCCTGCGCCGTCTCGGATCATCCGATCATGAGCCGCTTCTGGCAGGAGCGCGAGGAGATGGGAACGCTGGTGATCGGCCTGACGCAGAACAGCGACCGCGACATGCGCCAGGTCTCAGCCCAGCTCCACATGTACCGCAGCACCCGCAACATGGCGAAGATGCTGCGCGAGAAGATCATGTCGCTCGCCGGGCGGGGCTAAAGCCTTTCCAGCAGAAGTGCCTAAAGCATGTCGCGCAAAAGTGTGCGCGGTTTTGCGATAACGACATGCGTAAAAACAAAGACCTAAAGCGCGAGGGGCGAATCTGAAAGATTGCGACGCGCTTTAGCGGTTTTGCGTCCGGAATTGCTCTATCGCTCGCTGGCCGCCCTCTCCCGCAGCAGCCGGCGGATCACCTTGCCGGTGGTCGTCAGCGGCAATGCATCGATGAATTCCACCTCGCGGGGATATTCGTGCATCGAAAGCCGCGTCTTCACCCACTCCCTTATGTCGGCGGCCAGCGCCTCGCTTGGGTGATGGCCGGGTGAAAGCACGATATAGGCCTTGACGATCTCGGTGCGCACGGTATCGGGCTTGCCGACGGCGGCGGAAAGCTGCACGGCGGGATGGCCGATCAGGCAATCCTCGATCTCGGCCGGGCCGATGCGATATCCCGATGAGGTGATGACGTCGTCGTCGCGGCCTTCGAAGGTCACATAGCCCTCGGCGTCCTGCCGGCCGATATCGCCGGTGAGCAGCCAGCCTTTGGCGAATTTTCGTTTCGTCGCCGCCGCATCGTCCCAGTAGCCAAGGAACATGACCGGATCGGGACTGGCGATGGCGATCTGGCCCGGTTCGCCGACGGGCAGTTCGTCGCCCGTCTCGCTGACGATCGCGACGCGATGTCCGGGCACCGCCCGTCCGATGGCGCCCGCCTTGGTGACGCCATAGGCAGCGCTCGACGCGAGCACGAAATTGCACTCCGTCTGGCCGTAGAATTCGTTGACGGTGATGCCGAGCGTACCCCGCGCCCACTCATAGGTCTCGCGGCCGAGCGCCTCCCCGGCCGAGCCGATGGTGCGCAACACCAGATCATATTTCAAGCGCGGATCGGAAACGGATCTCATTAACCTCAGCGCCGTCGGCGGAATGAAGGCATTGCGCACTTTCATCTCCGCCATGATGCGATAGGCCATCTCGGCATCGAATTTCTGCGCTGGCGACGAGACGACGGGAACGCCGAGCAGAAGGCTCGGCAGCAGCGCATTGAGCAGGCCGCCGGCCCAGGCCCAGTCGGACGGCGTCCAGACCTTGTCGCCGGCTCGCGGAAAACCCTCATGGGCGAACTGCATGCCGGGAATATGGCCGGGCAGGACACGGTGGCCATGCAAGGCGCCCTTGGGCGGCCCCGTCGTTCCCGACGTGAAGATCATCAGCGCCGGATCGTCCGGACCGGTTTTGGCAATGTCGAAGACAGGGGGATAGCCATCCACCAGTTCGGCGAAAGCGGCCGCATCGCCACTCGCCCCGTCGATACTGATGACATGTTTCAGCGCCGGCAGGCGCCCGCGGATCTGCCGGATGCGTTCGAGACCGAAGCCATTGGTGACGACGGCCACAACACCTGCCGCCTTCAGCCGGTATTCCAGCGCCTCGACGCCGAAGAGCAGCGCCAGCGGCAGCGCAATAGCGCCTGTCTTGTAGATCGCCACATGCGCGATCACCGTTTCGAAGGATTGCGGCAATAGCAGCGCAACGCGATCGCCGCGTTGGATATCAAGCGAAACGAGCGCGTTTGCGAAGGCCGAGGAACGGTCGGCGAGCGCGCGATAGGTCATTACACGGTGATCGCCGTCCGGGCTGAAATGTTCGAGGCAGACGCGCTCGGGCGCACGCGCCGCCCAGTCGTCGCTGACGGCGCGGCCGATATTGAAATCCTCCGGAATCCGCCAGGAGAAATCGCGATAAAGATCGTCGTAGCGATCGTGGGACGGCAGTTGCATGGTCGGATTCCGGTAAAATGCTGCATCAGCTAACACCTTGCAGCTCGGATGTGCAAGCCGAAGCCAGAAGCGGCAGTAACGAGCGCGGCTTCAAAAGCCGATCACGGATCATTGTGCGCACGCAGCACAAATTCTTCATTTGCCGCCCTGCGACTTTGGTCATCTCGCGCTAAATCATGGAAGTCAGACTGGGGGTCATCGAATTCATCACGGAGTCGTTTCATGGAATACGCAAAATTTGGGAAGACCGGTCTCGAAGTGTCGAAAATCTGCTTGGGCTGCATGACCTTCGGCGATCCCGGCCGCGGCAATCATGCCTGGAGCCTGCGGGAAGAAGAAAGCCGGACGATGATCAAGCAGGCGATCGACCTCGGCATCAATTTCCTCGACACCGCCAACACCTATTCCAACGGTTCTTCGGAGGAGATCGTCGGTCGCGCCATAAAAGACTTCGCCAAGCGCGAGGACATCGTGCTGGCGACCAAGGTGTTCAACCGCATGCGGCCGGGCCCGAACGGCGCCGGCCTGTCGCGCAAGGCGATCTTCGACGAGATCGACAATAGTCTGCGTCGTCTCGGCACCGACTATGTCGATCTCTACCAGATCCACCGTTTCGACTATACGACGCCGATCGAGGAAACGCTGGAAGCGCTGCACGACGTCGTCAAATCGGGCAAGGCGCGTTATATCGGCGCCTCCTCGATGTATGCTTGGCAATTCGCCAAGGCGCTTTACGTCTCCAGGCTGAACGGTTGGTCCGAATTCGTCAGCATGCAGGACCACCTGAACCTGCTTTACCGTGAGGAAGAGCGCGAAATGCTGCCGCTTTGCGAGGATCAGAAAATCGCCGTCATCCCCTGGAGCCCGCTTGCCCGCGGCCGCCTGACCCGCGACTGGGACGAGACGACGGCCCGCAGCGAAACCGACGAATTCGGCAAGACGCTCTACACGCAGTCCATCGATGCCGACCGCAAGATCGTCGGAGCCGTGGCCGAGATCGCCAAGGCCCGCAACATCTCCCGCGCCCAGGTCGCAACCGCCTGGATCCTGCAGAAGAGTGCGGTGACCGCCCCGATCATCGGCGCGTCCAAACCGAACCACCTCAGAGACGCGGTTGCCTCACTCTCGGTCAAGCTCACCGCCGAGGAAATCGCGGCCCTGGAAGCACCCTACATCCCGCACGCCATCGCCGGCTTCAAATAGTCGCTGGCTTCTCGGTCCTCAGGCATATGCAAGGCGGATTCTCTTCCTCTCCGCCTGGAGGGGGAGAGCGAAACCACGGCTTCCGCGACTGAGATTATGTCCGACTGCCGGGATCGAGCTGCCGGCGCATCGTCACCAAAAACTGCTCGGCAAGCGCCCTGTCCTCGACCGCGCGGGCAAGAATGACTGCACCCATCATCGACGAGAGCGTCGTCGTGGCATTGGCGCGGCGCTCCTCTTCCGTTTCGCCGGGAACGATATCAACGAGCGTATCGACCAGCACGGACAGGCCATCGCTGAAGACCGCACGGACCGCGCCGCGGCTGCGGCTCACCTCCTGGATCAGCGTTGCGAAGACGCAGCTGCCGCCCGGATCGTCAACCGTACGCCAGTGGATATAGTGGTCGAGAAGCGCTGCCAGCGGTCGGTCCGGCGATTCGGCGATATGTTCCTTCCAGCGCGTTTCGACCCTGTCGATCAGCTTGCGGCTGACCTCCAGCGCCAGGTCATCCTTTGAATCGAAATGACCATAGAAGCCGCCATGCGTCAGACCCGCCGCTTTCATGATGTCGGCAACGCCGACCCCGTCGAAACCGTTTTCTCGGAAAAGCACGCCGGCAACGCTCAGGATCTTTTCGCGGTTTTCGGCAAATTTTTCGCGGCTGACCCGCATTGTCATCTCCAGAAATAGTCGCTTGACAAAATATATGACGTCCATCATCAATACGCAAGAAATATGATGGCCATCATGTAAATCGATCCAGTATCTTCTCGAACCTGAATTCAAACGGAATCTTGCCCATGGTTTCCACAGCCCTCGCCTCCACCCTTGCCCGGCGCAACATCCATTACGGCTGGGTCGTCGTTGCCGCGACTTTTCTCACCATGCTGGTCACCGCCGGCGCCATGGGCGCACCCGGCGTTCTCATCAAGCCGCTGCAGGACGAATTCGGCTGGGAGACCTCGCAGATTTCCTCGGCCCTTGCGATCCGCCTGATCCTTTTCGGCTTCATGGGCCCGTTCGCCGCCGCCTTCATGAATTATTTCGGCGTGCGCAAGGTCATCGTCTTCGCACTGGCGCTGATCGGCGCGGGCTTCGTCGGTTCGCTGTTCATGACGACGCTGTGGCAGCTGCTGCTGCTCTGGGGCATTGTCGTCGGTTTCGGTACGGGATTGACGGCCATGGTGCTTGCCGCAACGGTCTCCAGCCGCTGGTTCACCAAGCATCGCGGCCTCGTCGTCGGCATGCTCTCGGCAAGCTCGGCCACCGGCCAGCTCGTCTTTCTGCCGCTGATGGCGGAGCTGACGGAACGTTATGGCTGGCGCTCGACGGTGTTTTTCGTCTGTGCCATGATCATGGTCGCAGCCCTTGCCGTGCTTGCCTTCATGCGCGACCGCCCCGCCGACCTCAACCTGCCCTCCTTCGGTGAGACTCAGGTGACGCCGCCACCGGCAAGCACTTCCCTCGCCGCCGCGCTGATGACGCCGATCACTGTCCTCAAGGAAATCTCGAAGACCTCGACCTTCTGGATCCTCTTTGCCACCTTCTTCATCTGCGGTCTCAGCACCAACGGCCTGATCCAGACCCATTTTGTCACCCTCTGCGGCGATTTCGGCATCGTGCCGGTGGCTGCCGCCAGTGTGCTGGCCGTCATGGGCATCTTCGATTTCTTCGGAACCATCGGTTCCGGCTGGCTGTCCGACCGCTTCGACAATCGTTGGCTGCTCTTCTGGTATTACGGCCTGCGCGGCTTGTCGCTGCTCTACCTGCCCTTCAGCGATTTCAGCTTTTACGGGCTCTCCATCTTCGCCGTCTTTTACGGCCTCGACTGGATTGCCACCGTGCCGCCGACCGTCAAGATCGCCGCCGACCGCTTCGGCCGCGAAAAGACTGGCCTCGTCTTCGGCTGGGTCTTTGCCGGACATCAGCTGGGAGCCGCCACCGCCGCCTATGGCGCCGGCCTCTCGCGCACCGAGCTTTCGAGCTACCTGCCGGCTTTCTTCGTCGCGGGCGCCTTTTGCCTGCTGGCCTCGATCCTGGCGATCACGCTGAAGAAGTCCGGTCTGAGCAACCCGGCACCGGCCGCCGCCCATTGATATCAGACAAGATCCGGCCTCGAAGCGAGGCCGGATCTCTCTACCGGATCAGTCCGATAACTTCGCTTGCCCGTCTTGCGCGTCCGGGCGCTCGCATGTTAGACAGCCGCCCGTTCGTATCCGTTGCCCCATTGGCGGAATTGGTAGACGCGCTCGACTCAAAATCGAGTTTCGAAAGAAGTGCTGGTTCGACTCCGGCATGGGGCACCACCAAAATCATCAAGCTCTTTGTCGGATAGTTCAAGCAACGCAAGCGGACTGCGTCGTCTCGCGTGGATGATCTGGGAAATCTCCGCCCGTAATGTGAGAGAGCGGCGAGGACAATATCGTCGTCATAGAACTTCAAAGACTTCGTATTCGACACCGCCCGGACACCTGCCGCCCTTTGCGACCGCGACAATGCAGTTAAGCCACGCATGCGCAGGCGCCGCGGTCTCGAAATACGGTGTCGTGCGCAGATAATATTCGGAAGCGTCGACCGTTTCGCCGCGCGCCAAACGCTCGTCGACGGCCTGTGACGCACGCCTGACGCCGCGATAGGTCATGAGGACGAGCCCCCCGTCATCGGCGACGAGGAGAAGCCTGACATCTTGCTGAAATGTGCCGTCGGCACGAGCGAGCAGGAGATCCGAACCGATCAGTGGCGACACTTCTCCTTTCAGGCGCTCCCCTTGGAAATGTCCGCCCGAGACGGGAAAAATGCGCCGGCCGCCGGCTGGCGTCTGCCCAAGCTCCAGCGTCGGATGAAGCGCGATGAAGAGTGTAAACAGGTGCTGAGATTGCAGGGACACAGTAGATCTCCTATTTTGGGCTGCCCCCAAAATTGCACCAGAGCGTTCCGCCTTCAAAACGCGCTTTGCTTGTCGTCACCGCAAGATAAATTGATCGTGAAGGGAAGCTGATCATGCGACCGTCATTGGAGTCTCTGCGCGTATTGGAAGCCTGTGTCTCGGCCGGCAGCTTCGCGCGCGCAGCCGAACGCTTGTTTCTGACGCCGGCGGCGGTCAGCCTTCGTATTCGCACTCTGGAGGCTGAGCTCGGTCAGCCGCTATTTATCCGCGCCGGTCGGCGAGTGGTCCCGACGGCCGCCGCCTCCGTTCTGGCAAACCGGGTCCGGGAGGCATTGACCGGGATCGGTGAGGCGCTCGCAGAATTTCAGGCTGCGACGCCGCCACTCAGGCTCACGGCGCCGCCGACATTTGCGTCGCGCTGGCTTGCACCGCGTCTGGCGCGCTATCCTGCGCCAGAAGCTTCCGTCATCGAGGTCGACGTCTCGGCGGAAATACGTGATCCGGGCGCATTCGACGTCGCCATAAGGACGGGTCGCGGCGGATGGGCCGGGCTGGAAGAATATCGGCTCGCTCCCGTAGAAGTGACGCCGATGCTGTCGCCTTCCCTGCTTGGAACGCGGAAACTTGCCGCGCCGCAGGCGCTGGCCGACTTCGCGCTTTTGCCGCACCCTGATTGGCAGCAATGGTTTAAGGAGGCTCAATGCGCGACCCCGCAGGCTTTGCGCTTTTTGGCGGTCGATTATCCCACGCACGAGTTGGATGCCAATGCGGCGCTGGCAGGCGTGGGTGTGGCGCTGTTGTCGCCGTCGCTGTTTCGGCCGCTTTTGACCGAGGGCCGGTTGATCGCGCCGTTCCCCTACGTGCTGAGCGGGCCAGCCTGGCATTTTGCGCTCATCCGCGCCAATGACGCGCGCCAGGCGCCGCGGCAGCTCTGCGCATGGCTTTGCGCGCAGGCAGGTGAGGCCGCATAATTCCGAACCAAAGACGCTGTGATGGCTTGGGCGAGATGATGGGCGCGACCGCGCGCTAGCGAAAGACGACACTGCATCACCGCATCGACCGCCGCCCGTACCCGATAGAATTATTGGCCAAGGTCGCTTTGGCGGCGATCTCAAGTCTCTCCCGAAAAGTCGGATATGAGGCCGTCATATCCCGTTAGGCTGGGAGGCTTGTGAAAATACTCAGCGCCTAAGCGGAGCTTACTTGTTTTTCAGCAGCCACATCTTGCCGGCCATCGTGATGCCGTAGACGTCTTTTGTTGCGTCGTCATCCAGATGCCGCCGTTCCAGAAAACCCGGCTCCTTCAACTCGCCCAGCGTCTTGGCAGTGACCGATTTTATTTTCTGAGGCCGCTCTTTCCACCGGTCAGTTTTTGCATAAGTCACCGTCGCGTTCTCGTGCGTCCATTTATTGGCTGGCTGAGGATAAAGGTCTCCATCCCTGGCGAGTTTAAGTGCGGCGATCTGGGACGGCGTAAGCTCAATCATACTAAAAGATCCTGTGCGGGCGGTGTTTGCGCTGGGAACGCGCTGTTACCAAAGGCGTGCTCATAACACCGACAGACGACTTTCACCACTGCATTGAAATATTCGTGCCACAAAAGGCGAAAACCCGGCTCGTCGGAACCAGGCTTCGTCCTTATCGCACATTTTTTCGTTAATTGCAGCGCCGGATCGTCTTGGTGACCTCGCCTTCGTCGGTCTGTCGGGTGACGCTCCTGGTTTCGCAGCCGTTATCGCGATAGCGGCGGTGCTCACGTTCGCGCACGGCACCGAAAGTGAGGCCACGCTCGCTGATGGTGATACCGGGTCGTACCCGCTCGTGACGATAGCCGTCGTCATAGGAACGCTCCCTGACATAGACGCTGTCGGCAAGAACAGGCGCAGCAAACGAGCAGACGGCAAGGGCCGCCACAGTACAGTTCAAGATCATCTTTCGCATGTCGTTCTCCTTTCTTGATGAAAGGGCAACGAGGCAAGACACAAGTGGTTCCAACATCGGTGACGGCCCGACCGTGCTGCGCACGAGGGCCGTGCCTACAACGCAACGCATCTTTTTAGACCTGAGAAGGACGCTTTAACATTTGGAATTGCAGCATTATTCTATCCTACCCGCCAAAATGAGAGCGAAAGGCCCCGAACAGTAGCCGGTCATCCAAATCAACTGTTTAATTTTGCTTGCGCTTCGTCCAAAGTGGCCGCCGCTATCACCAGAGAGGGCGGACGTGCATCAGGAAGTAGGACTTATCGCGACGGTGGCCGTCAGTTTCGTTTTCGCGGCGGTCCTGGGCTATGCCGCCGACCGGCTTCGGCTGCCGCCACTGGTCGGTTACCTGATGGCAGGCATCCTGATGGGGCCGTTCACGCCGGGCTTTGTCGCCGATACCGCCCTTGCCAGCCAGCTCGCCGAGATGGGCGTCATTCTTCTGATGTTTGGCGTCGGCCTGCATTTTTCCGCCTCCGACCTGCTTGCCGTGCGCGGCATCGCCGTGCCTGGTGCAATCGGGCGGATTATCCTCGCCACCCTGTTGGGCATCGGCCTTTGCAAACTCTGGGGCTGGAGCCTCGGCGCCGGCATCGTCCTCGGCCTCAGCCTCTCGGTGGCGAGCACCGTCGTGCTCCTGAAGGCGCTGGAGGAGCGCAATCTCGTCAACGCGGCAAGCGGACGCGTCGCCGTCGGCTGGCTGATCGTCGAGGATCTGGTGATGGTGCTGGCGCTGGTGCTGCTGCCGGCGCTGGCAGAGCTTCTGGGTGGTAACGCCGCCGATACGACCAATCACGGCCTCGGCGACCTGCCACTGATGCTGACGATCGGGCTGACGCTGCTGAAGGTGGCGGCCTTCGCCGCCATGGCGATCTTCCTCGGGCCTCGCATCGTGCCCTGGCTGCTGACGATGATCGCCCGTACCGGCTCGCGCGAACTCTTTACGCTGACGGTGCTGGCGATCGCGCTCGGCATCGCCTTCGGTTCGGCGGCGATCTTCGGCGTCTCCTTTGCGCTCGGCGCATTTTTCGCCGGTGTTGTCATGAGCGAATCCCAGCTCAGCCACAGGGCGGCGGCCGACTCGCTGCCGTTGCAGAATGCCTTCTCCGTGCTGTTCTTCGTCTCCGTCGGCATGCTTTTCGATCCCTCGATCCTGATGCGCCAGCCGCTGGCCGTGATCGGCGCACTGGCGCTCGTCATCCTGGGCAAGGGCATCATCACCTTCCTCATTGTCATCCTGCTCAGATATCCGATCAGCATGGGGCTGACATTGGCAGGCGGCCTTGCCCAGATCGGCGAGTTTTCCTTCATCCTCGCCGGTCTCGGCGTCTCACTCGGGCTCCTGCCGCATGAGGGCCAGGATCTGATCCTGGCTGCCGCGATCCTGTCGATCACGCTCAACCCAATCGTGATCTTCGCGACCGACGGCCTGAAGAAATACATCCATTCGAAATGGCCCTCCCTCTGGGAAAGCTACGGCAGGAGCAGGCAGAAGGCGCTCGGCAAAGAACTGGAAAAGATCAGGGCGCTCGGCGAAGAGCGCGAGCGCCAGCATCAACTGAAGATGCAGCAGCTGATCGAGACGTTCCCGCTGTTCTCCGAGGTCGACGAGGACGCGCAGGAGGAGCTGCTGCTGCTCTTCAAGGCGAAATCCGCGCCGCCCGGTGAACGTGTCATCCGCCGCGGCGACCGGGGCGATAGCATGTATTTCATCTCCTCCGGCGCGGTGGAAGTGCGGCTCGCCAGTGGCGCGATCCGCCTGGAGCCAGGCGCCTTTTTCGGGGAAATGGCGCTACTGACCGGCGGACGGCGCACAGCCGACGTCATCGCCGTCGACTTCTGCCAGTTCGAGGTGCTCGAACGGCGCGACTTCAACATGTTCATGTCGCACCATCCACATCTGCGCGCCGCGGTTAGCGAAATGGCCCAGAAGCGAACGGAAATGAACGTCCTGCGTCAGCAATGGGAAAAGTCGATGGACCTGTCCTGACACAAACATCACTCCTTTCAGCGGCAGTCACGCTACCGTGATTGCTTCAGCCCGCCGGCCAATAGCCATCGGAGCGGAAATCCTCGGGGATCGGATCGAGCCGCGACAATGTCTCGGCTGCGAAATCGATCTGCAGCGACAAGTATTTAAGAGATGCCAGCATCGGCACGCCGGTCGCGAATTCCCGGATGCGGGACATGTTATAACCGCTCTCGCTGATCCGTCGCGCAGCCTCCCGGCGCACGTCGTCTTTGCTTGGTCCGCGCCGCTCTTCGGACCAGTCATCTATTTGCGCCGCCTGCCCAAGGCCGCCTTCAATCACTTTGAACATTCTCTTGCCACCCTGCACGTCCACCCCAATTAGCTTGCCGCAGAATGGCCGATTCGCAATCCCGTGAAATCTTGGGAGAGGCGCCGATACCCCGCATCACGAAAATTTTTGGACGGCGGTGGCAGGAAGGACACGGGCGAGCATTTACAGCGCCGCGCACGGCCCCTAAAGCTCTTTTGCACTGCAACAGGAAGGAAACGGAATGCTCCGCAGACTTTACGACTGGACCATGTCTTTGGCCTCGCGCAAATCGGCCGAAGTCTGGCTCGCCGTCATCGCCTTCGTCGAAAGCTCCGTCTTTCTCGTCCCCGCCGATGTACTCTTTCTGCCGATGGCGCTTGCCAGGCCGGAACGCTCCTATCGCTATGCGTTGATTGCAACCGTCGCCTCCGTGCTCGGCGGCATCGCCGGCTGGGCGCTCGGCTATTACGCCTATGAGACGGTGGCGCGGCCGATCCTGGAATTCTACGGCAAGTTCGAAGCCTTCGAGCAGATGAAGGCCTATGTCACCTACGAGTGGATCCTGCTGCTGCTCGTCACCTCGGGTCTTGCGCATCTGCCGCCGATCAAGATCGTCACCATCCTGTCCGGCGTCATCCACGTCAATCTGGGGCTTTTCATCGTCTCGGCGATCGTCGCGCGCGGCGCGCGTTTCCTCTTCCTCGCCTGGCTGCTGCGCCGCTACGGCGAGCCGATCCGTGATTTCATCGAAAAGCGGCTCGGCCAGATCGTCGGTATCGGTGCCGCCGCCGTGATCGTGTTATATCCCGCCTACCGCTATCTCGCTCACTAGGCGAGAATGATTTTTAGCCGAATAGGCCTGAAATCTGATTTCGCATCTCATGCTCTACCAACGTCGCGGAGTTCCGCCATGACTGCCACTTCCTCGCCGCTCGCCCGCCCCGGCTTTATCTATTCCCTGTTGCTCGCCATCGGCATGGCGGCGGCGGTCGGCACCGCGCTAGGCTTCCAGTATATCGGCGGCTATATTCCCTGCGCGCTCTGCCTGTTGCAGCGCCAGCCCTATTATTACGCCATCCCGATCGCGATCCTGGCCGCGATATCCGAGCTCGTCGGCCTGCCGAACTGGATCACCCGGGCGCTCATTCTCGCGGCCGGCATGTTGATGCTGGTGACGGCAGGCATGGGTGTTTATCACGCCGGCGTCGAATGGCACTTCTGGCCCGGCC